>NZ_JBXCIY010000019.1:0-74633 GCF_056786395.1 Paenibacillus sp. Y951
ATCATGCGATCAAAACGCGTATCCGGTATTAGCATCCGTTTCCGAATGTTATCCCAGGCTTATAGGCAGGTTACCCACGTGTTACTCACCCGTCCGCCGCTGAGTTTGAAAGAAGCAAGCTTCTTGCAAACTCCGCTCGACTTGCATGTATTAGGCACGCCGCCAGCGTTCGTCCTGAGCCAGGATCAAACTCTCCATTAAGGTGTTGTTTGACTTGCTCAATTTGTTTCGCTTGTTATTAACAACTTCACGGGATGAAATTGTTAATGGCAGTTCTTACTCGTTGTTCAGTTTTCAAAGATCAATGTGAAAATATCAAAGCGTTTCTCATTTACTTATGTAAGTTTGATTCGCATTTTGTTTTCTTCGTGTGTCTCGCAATCTCTCGCGGCGACAAGAAATAATATATCATAGGGGCTGACTATAATGCAACCCCTTTTTAAAACTTTTTTTATTTTTCTTTTTAATTTCTTTAGAAACCCTTATATATCAAGGGATTTCAGCTACCTTTGCGAACGGACATTAAGTACGTATTTCGATAATTGCTTAGGCGATGCTATTCTGGCATACATTCTAAAGATAATTTTATATCTGTTTGTAATTGATTTTCTTACTTCACCGTCTAATCTGGAGTCTCCAAGATCAAATAACATCTCATCTAACTCCTTACGCAATACATAATCGAATTCTTTACACTCTCTCTCGTTAAATAACATTCCAAGCATTCTGTTAGCTCCTTCTTCATTCTATACCGAAAAAACATACAAAAAAGACGATGACAATCATCGTCTTACAGTTATGCTCATATTTAACTTTTTTTATTACCTCTATGCCACCATCATTTTATAAAGTTAATAACCACAGCGTTAATGTACTTTCAATAATCGCAGCTACAAATAGAACAATCGTTATATAGACTGCCATTACACCACTTCGCTTCAACGTTTCTTTATAAGTAACTCCGATACTATCTAATTTACTATGATCCGTTATTAGCGCACCCATTGTACTAAATAATAATCGACCAAGTCTTAATCCGTATGCACCCGCTACGATCAGTGCTGGTATTTCCAATATTCCATGTGGCAATAAGCCTTTGAATATAAGATCCCACACACTAACATCCATAGTCCCGTCCAATGAAAGCTGAATAACAAATCCAAGAATCATTCCATTAACAACTAAGAAGAAGATCGGTAACAGTCCAAAGAATGCTCCAAGAAAAATAACCAATATTGATTTAATCGCATTATTGAAGAAAATTACTGCCATAAACGTTAATGTCGGATTACTACTTCCATTCATCTGATCTGCTAATTCACCTATAGCATCCATTTGCATCATAAGAAATTCTCGAAAAGCATCATTGGTCGCACCAATATACATACTTACCCCAAATAATATTGAAGCGACGATGATATGAGGGACTGTGATGCGTAAATCCTGCCATACTTGTTTTAATCGAAACATTTTTCCACCTCTTTATTAAAAACTCAGAATATCTTTCTGGTACGAGCATAGATTGTACTAATTAGGTATTAGCCAAGCCTACTTCCATTAGGTAAGACAGCCACGGCCGAATAGAGAGGAGAATTATCAATTATGAATTCATTTTTTGTATTTACAGCCAGCAAAATAAAAAAGTACTTTTTTTTAACGATCGCCCTTGTATTTGCTGTAGGTGTCATCTACTCCGAACGTGATAACATTACCGTTTTTGCTCCACAGCAGACCTTTGCCATTTACAATGTACCCACTGACAAAAATGTTGTTGCTCTTACATTCGATATTAGCTGGGGGGACAAGCGACTTGAACCTATTTTAGAAGTTCTAAAAGAAAAAGAGGTGAAGTCTGCTACATTCTTTGTTTCTTCCGTATGGAGTCAATCACACCCCGAACTTGTGAAAAAAATTCAAGATGCTGGATATGAAATAGGAAGTCATGGTCATAAGCATGATAATTACTCTACACTAACGGACGACGAAATTCGTAGTCAAATTACAACGGCTCATAGCATTATAGCAGATGTAACGGGCAAAGCACCTAATTTGATCCGCTTACCTAATGGTGATTTCGATAAACGTGTATTAAAAATTGCTAGCGAATTACAATATCAAGTCATTCAATGGGATACAGATTCTATGGACTGGCTAAGCCTTGGTACCGATAAAATTGCTGATCGTGTCATCAGTAGAGCGCATCCTGGTGATATTATATTACTTCATGCTAGCGATTCAGCTACGCAAACCCATCTCGCACTGCCCATTATTGTCGATGAACTCCGCAATAAAGGCTTTGATTTCGTATCGGTGACTGATCTCATTACACAAACAGAATCGCAAGGTGATGCTGTTACAAGCTCATCAGTTTCATCAAGCAAACTTTTAAGCGCGCAATAGATCAACTTGCGATTCATATTAAATGATTATGATACTGCTGAGCCTGGTGGAATAACTACAGGTTCGGCAGTTTCTTTTTTCGTTAATGTCGTCATTAAGTAGTTTTGATAGAAATTACATACAAACAACGGCAGCACCATAAAGATAACAGTCGTTACATTCGTTTCACCTTGCAAAGCTGGATAAGCTTCAATCGATGTTACAACATACATAAGAAACAATGTAGGAATAAATGCCGCTCGCTTCGTCTGCTTTACTTTGAAATACGCTACCACCAGTGCCATAATCATCAACACTAAAGGCATTACCCAGAAGAACCAATCATTCGTTCTATCTTGATACAATACATAACCAAGCAGAAAAGCTCCAAAAAGTGTGGTGTACCCTTGTAATGCGTTCCATAAATATTTCTGACGGAACATACTTAGCGCAATAAAGTTTAGCGTTAAATAAGCGAAAAAGCCCATTTGACTGAAAGCACCAATCATAATTCCCGCAAGAAACATCATCAATAAGTTAAAACCCGTTCCTTTGAGACCAATGATACCGATATCTTGATCTGTAAAAAGCATAATTGCTCCTTGAATCATGCAAACAACCGCTCCAATAGCCATTGTGCTCCAAAATAAGAAAAACCATTTTTTCAGTGTCACTACCGATATTCCTCCTGAACGTTAGTCAATATAACCTTTTCACTGTATTTTACCACGTATCCAGAAAAATGCTAACTAAGTGCATGATAAAAGCGTGAACTTTGTACATGCTATAATTAAAGGTTGGTTTAATAATGGACTTTGATAACGATGTGAAGCTATGTAGCTTAGTCCACATCGAAGATGAAGCGAACTTGGAAAGTACGGTTCGCATGTACCTACCTACTGACGTACATTTGCGCTTCCGCCTTTCTCAAGTAACGCCCCATCTTCTCGGTTCTGAAAGCCCATTTTTAATCCTTTATTGTAATTAATAGACATCTTACAAGGGAGTTTTCACTATGCGACATTTCATAGCCTTACTATCAACGCTGACTATATGCTCGTTTATAACGACAAGCTGCAGCTCTGGCGGTGGCGAATCCCAACAAATGAATTATAAAGATATGAAATCAATGGTCATCGATATTTTGAAAACAGAAGACGCGCAAAAGGCTTTACAAGAATCCGCCTCAGCCCAATCGGGATATACTGCGCAAAGCTCAACAATGCTTAATGTGCAGGATCAAGAAAAAATCAAAACAGCAGTCAAAGATGTCATTAGCTCTCCCGATTACGATAAAGTTATTAAATCATTAATGACTGACACCCGCTTCGCAGGTGAATTTGCTAAAGCTGTTAATGAAATGAACAAGGATCTACATGAGCAATTAGTGAAGGACCCGCAATATCAGGAAGGACTTATTGCCGCATTTGAAAGCGAAGAGATGCAAAAGGTAATTTTGAAAGTACTTAAGGGTAGTGAATACCGCAAGGAACTAATGAGTCTTATGCAAGATTCCCTGCAAAATCCGATCTTCCGCCTTGAGCTATTAGAGCTCATGAAAAAAGCGGTTGCTGAGGAATTATCTGCGGAACCAAAATCAGGAGGAGACTCTTCGGGTGGAGATTCTTCAAGCACCTCCAACTCTTCATCAGGTGATTCGAGCAAGAAGGAATCCAGTTCCTAGTCTGAGTAGATCAATCGTAGCAATCAACTATATATACGATTAAAAATTATTCAAACAAAAAATCGCTACCTTGTACAATGGGCGTCATGCCGAACCATTGCTACAGTAGCGATTTTTTGTTTATTCAATAGAATATAGATCGATTATAAATGCACGTTCAAAAAACGGACTTTCGAAGCCGAGAAGAAAAAATATTACTTAGCCTCACAATGCGTAACCACTTTTCCGGCAAGTTCATCATATAGCTGTCCAATCATCGTCTCTGCCGCATAGACACTTGGAGAGAAGTTAGGATCGAGCGGATGATTATCAGGCACTCCAAGCGGGATTTGCGCAAGCAAATCGCAATGTAGCGTTTCTGCTAGCTTACCTCCTCCACCTCTACCGAATACATACTCCTTCTCGCCTGTTAACGCTGATTCAAAGTAAGACATATTCTCAACAACGCCAATAATTTCATGCTCCGTCTTAATCGCCATTGCACCCGCTCTAGCTGCAACAAATGATGCCGTAGCATGTGGTGTTGTAACAATAATCTCTTTACTATGCGGTATCATCTGATGAACATCTAATGCGATATCTCCTGTACCTGGCGGAAGATCTAGCAGTACATAATCAAGCTCGCCCCACTCAATTTCCGAGAAGAAGTTACGTAGCATTTTCCCAAGCATCGGCCCTCTCCATACGATCGGACTATTATCTTCAACAAAAAATCCCATCGATATTACTTTCACGCCGAAACGTTCAACCGGAATGACCCGCTCATTAATCACTTCTGGACGTTCTTCTATTCCCATCATATCTGGAACGCTAAAGCCATATATATCAGCATCGATGATGCCTACTCTTTTCCCTTGTCTAGCTAATGCCGTTGCTAAATTTACCGTTACAGTAGACTTTCCAACTCCACCTTTTCCTGAAGCAATCGCAATAAATTGAACATTAGGCTGCTCTGTTAATAATGTACTCCCCATATTAGCAGCATGACCTTGAACAGGTTGCGTTGCCCCGTTGCCTGCTTCTACCGTTTTTTCAGGCGCTGATCCCGCTGGTGCAGCTCCCTCACGAAAACGGCAATATACTGCTGCAGCACCGCTTGTTTGTAGTATATCGAACAAAGCAGCTTCAATCGCAGGCTGCTGTTCTTTCACAGCTCCGATTACCGTAACGGAAACTTGATTGTTTTTGACCATAACATCTCTAAAGCTTATAGAATGTGCACCGTATTGTGTAGCGAGTACATTTTCAATGATTTCAATCGCTTGCTCTCGTAATAATGTCATGACTATTCCCACCTTTATAGTTATACGCTAACAGATTACTCTCTATAGCATAGGCGGTTTACAACAAGAAGTGAAGTACTCCGTGCAAACTTTTCTACATTCATTCAATCTTTTTTGCCTTCTGTCTCATACTGCAATATCCCTTTATAAATGGATGCCGCTACCGTGCGTTGGTACTCGGCATCTACCAGTAAGTTAGATTCTCGCGGATTAGAAAGGAAACCCACCTCAACTAATGCCGAAGGTAATTCCTTCATCGCCTTCAAAATATAGATCGTTTCTACAGTAGCCGCGGATCGCTCCGTATTTTCAAGATTATACTTCAATTGTTGTTGAATACTGATCGCTAGTTGCTCACTTTCTTTCGTCCCTGTCTTATGATAGAACGTTTGCGCCCCATACCACTTCGCTGATGGAATACTGTTCATATGTATACTAATTAGCATCTCAGGCTTAGCATCCTGCAGCATCGCTACCCGCTTCATCAAATCTTCCGTTTTACGCCGACTATACGATCTTGTCTCATCCTGCGCTAGATCATAATCCCCCTCTCTAGTCATAACAACGATAGCTCCTGCTTCTTGTAAATAATCACGCAAATATAATGCAATTGATAAATTCAAATCTTTTTCAATCGCTCCTTGCTTACTCACTGCCCCACCATCCGCTCCACCATGACCAGCATCAATGGCAATCGTCATACCTGATAAGGGCATATTCCATGTCGTCCAAGTACTACTTTCAGGAATTACTCTCGTTAGAAAAAAGATTAAAGCTACAACTAACAACGCCCCCATACCTAAGCGAAGCTTCCCTTTAGGCGTAAGCCACACAATTAGCCTTCGACGAAATATAGACATAGAAAAACCACCTCATAGCGATATTCATAGTATTGTACAAGCTACTGCTAAGTATGTACTCTATGTATATGGGACGAGGTGGTCATTTATTCTTGTATAGGTAGTTCAAAAAATGGACT
This sequence comes from Paenibacillus sp. Y951, assembly GCF_056786395.1. Classification (NCBI taxonomy): domain Bacteria; kingdom Bacillati; phylum Bacillota; class Bacilli; order Caryophanales; family Paenibacillaceae; genus Paenibacillus; species Paenibacillus sp. Y951. Next base: position 6,326 of record NZ_JBXCIY010000019.1, read on the forward strand.
TTGATAACGATGTCTTGCTAACGTAGATTATTCGACGTCGAATATGAAGCGAACTTGGAAAGTACGGTTCGCGTGTACGTAACCATGTACACTTGCGCTTCCGCCTTTCTCAAGTAGCGCTCCATCTTCTCGATTCTGAAAGCCCATTTTTTGAACCTTTATTATAAGCTTCGATCGTTGACCGCTTGTGTACTCGTACCGTACACGTTGCTGGGTCTTGCTTCGTAATAGAAGCGAACTTATGTTGTTACACTCATGCCTTCGATCAAAATTTTAGCAACTTCTGGTCTAGAAAATTCTGGTGGTGGGCATACGCCATCACGTAGCATTGCTCTTACTTTAGTTCCTGATAACGCCAAATGAACTGAACTGTCATGCGGACATGTCTTAGTCGTCGCCATATTGCCGCAACTCTTACAGAAGAAGCTATGTTCAAAGTATAGCGGCGTAATGTCTAGATCCTCTGCTGGAACAGAACGTAGTAACTCTTGCGCTTCATATGTACCGTAGTAATCGCCTACACCTGCATGATCACGACCAACGATAAAATGTGTACAGCCATAGTTTTTACGGACAATCGCATGGAAAATCGCTTCACGAGGCCCTGCATAACGCATCGCTGCCGGGAACACGCCTAAGAATACACGATTTTCCGGATAATAATTTTCAAGCAGTGCTACATAACTCTTCATACGTACATTGGCAGGAACATCATCAGACTTTGTCTCTCCGACAAGTGGATTCAAAAATAACCCGTCAACAATTTCCATTGCTGTTTTTTGAATATATTCATGCGCACGGTGAACTGGATTTCTCGTTTGGAATCCTACAACGGTTTTCCAGCCCTTATCAGCAAATATTTTTCTTGTGTCTGCTGGGTCATAATAATACTCGTCGAACTTCTCAGGTACTGGGCGATTCAATACCGTAATTTCACCGCCGACATACGTGCCACTACGTTCATACAGCTTTTGCACACCAGGATGCTCCAGATCGGCTGTCTTGAACACTTGCACCGCTTCTTGCTGTTGATCAGCTGTATAGATGCTAGCCACATCGATAATACCATAGATCACAGCATCTTCACCTACAAGTGCGGCTTGCTGACCAACAGAAATAGCAGCTGCCTCCTGCTCATTGATCGATAATGTAATTGGAATACTCCATAGCGTACCATTAGCCAAACGCATCGTAGTAACAACCGATTGATAATCCGCTTCATTCATAAAGCCTTTTAGTGGAGAGAAAGCACCTACTCCGATAAGATCCATATCTGAAATTGCCCAAGTGCTAACAGATATTCTCGGTAATTGAGCAGCAGCAGCAAGTAATTGCTCACGTTCTTCTCCTTCAATTACCCGATTAACAAGCTCTCCACCATGTGGTTTAATTTGCGTCATTATTATTTCCTCCTAAAACTTTTTGTAACTTCCTGAACTGCTTCTTAGTAACAAAAAGTGGCATCGAAAGCATTAGCTTAACTTTTCATTAGCTTCCTATATATCTTCTTCGAATGAAAAGTTACTTCAAAAGCATTAACCTAACTTTTCATTAGCTTCTTGAGTAACTTCTCTGTAATGAAAAGTTACTCAAGAAGTAGCAGTCAAAATTGTCGTACTAGTGAAAAAAAACTTATTTATGAAGACCACATTCTGTCTTTTCTTGGCCAGACCATCTACCTGCTCTAGGATCTTCACCAGGCAATACTTGACGAGTGCAATACTCGCAACCAATGCTCGGATAATAATTATCATGCAGTGGATTATAAATTACATTGTTATTACGAATGTATTCCCATACATCTTCATTCGTCCAATCAGCGATCGGATTAAATTTAACTAAACCGAATTTAGTATCATATTCAATTTTCTTTGCATTTGCACGAGTAGGAGCTTGATCACGACGAATTCCAGTAATCCAAGCCTCATACTGTGTTAAAATGCGCGTCAATGGCTCAACTTTACGAATATTGCAGCATCCCGTTGCATCCGTCTTCCAAAGCTCAGCTCCATGTTGTTCCGCTTGCTCCTCAGGAGTTATCTTCGGACTTACTTTAACAAATGGAATACCAGGATAACGTTCCGTCAAACGGTCTTTCGTCTCATAAGTTTCTTTGAAGTGAAAGTCTGTGTCCAAGTAGAAAATATCTGTCTTTGGACTTACCCTTTGTAGCATGTCAACTAGGACAACATCTTCCGCGCCAAAACTACATGCAAATGTAATATTCGGAAACGTTTCTACAGCGTATTTGATGATTTCCTCTGGAGTAGCACTTTCCAATTCAACAGCCTTCAATGCAATTAATTGTTCCTTCTCAATTAAATTCATAGTATTCCCCTCGCTTATGTTGTATTAAATTACAGCACGATATATAAAGTATAGCTTTTTCTATAATTGACTTCAATAACTATTGATAACAAATTTTAACTTTGCGCAATAAAATACTTTTATCAGTAATGAAATGAGCCGCCGAGCGCTGTTATAATGATATAAGTTGATAATAGAGAGGACTATTGAAACATGTTGAAATATACCATTTGTTTTATAAGAAGAGGCAATGAACTTTTATTATTGAATCGTGTGAAAGCCCCCAACATGGGCTTATGGAACGGCGTAGGAGGGAAAATAGAGCCCTCTGAGCAGCCTATAGATGGCATTATAAGAGAGATCTATGAAGAGACTGGATTACGTGTTGAACAGGTGCAAGTAGCAGGAATTGTAAAGTGGATTAGTGCTGAAGGTGAATCTGGAATGTATTTATACTATTGTGAACTACCCATTGACACAGTATATGCAACACCAATCGAAAAAGATGAAGGGATATTAGCCTGGAAATCCATTGATTGGGTACTCGACCAGCGCAATTATGGCGTAGTCGATAATATGAAGCACTTCTTACCACATCTACTAGCGGGAAATTTCGAATGCGAGCATAGATTCACCTATGATCAGAATGACATTGTTCAATATGAATGTCGTGAATTAACGACAAAAAAGCTCTCAAGCAGCAATGCTTGAGAGCTTTTTCCATAAATATTAACGTTTTGAGAACTGAGGCGCACGACGAGCTCCACGAAGACCGTATTTTTTACGTTGTATAAGGCTGGGTATTTACCTATTTGTATAGCTATTCATGAACATTGATAATACAGTGACTATGAATAGTTTTTATATAGAAACTTGTATAAACTTGCCTATATTTATATATTAATTACATTCAGTTTACATTTAGTAACCATAGATTACATTCAATAATTAGTGTTCGTAATCATTACAAGTTATTTAATATTTTGGCTATGTTAATCTTTAATGTTGATTTTCGACCAAAGTAAAATTGCCCTTTAGAGAGCGATTTTTAAAATATCGTTCTATTCAATTCTAATAATTTAATTCAAATAAATAAATCAAGATTTAATAATATATACGTTAATATTACAATATTCAAACAAGTAACACTTATACCTCCGATAAGGTAACCTTTAAATACTTTCTTTTTCTTTTTCAAATAAAGGATAAGTGGTAACAAATATACCCATTGATAAAAACCAACAATTAGATTGTTATAAACGAAAACACCCGAATCAATGATATTAATTAACACTAACCCATATGCAGCAAAATAAAAAACGATAACATAGATAAAGGTTAAGCAAAAACTTGTAATAAACTTTTTGTTTAACATATTTCACAACCTTTCTTGAAATCAAAAAACATTCTCACGGTTGTTTTTCATGATGGATATCAAAAGTGTATTGCAAAGTACGGGTTTTATAGCCTATGTGTACTTGGTAATTCAAAGAATAGAAGATGTACGGCGAAGAGTATTGTTTGTATCTCTATCAGAAAAGAAACAAGAAGCGACCAGCATGTTTTTCTTATTCGACGTTGTGTTCTCCTACTCCTTGCTGTCTAAATAACGGGACGATCAAGCGAGCTAACTCCATAGTATTAACGGAATGTATAGTATTTATACTGGGTTTAATAAAATTGTAACCCCGGGCATCCTATTGCGTTTTTTAAGATCATGCAACGAGTTGCTACAGAATAAGATTTTCACAGAAAAAAAATGAGCCTATTATAAATAGTAGACTCATTTTTCTTCTTCTGTTTTCGTGTAAAATGGTTTTTCTTCATAATTACTTACATCATGTTCCCCTATATATCGATATTTTTCATTTTCCTCTTTTTCTTCTTCGATAGAACTTGTTTCATTCGTTTTCTGACTTAGAGCATCTTCAATAAATTTCTGTATATATTTAGGTTCAGGAGCTTCATTCACAGCAGCCATTACTAAAGCGTCTCGTAAATAACCAGGACGATTCGAAAGTAATTCTTCGTTAAACTGTAGTCCCTGTTTATCGGAAAACAGCTTCACAAAAATAGAAACAGCGCGTGTATTTCCTTCACGATACGGATGAACACGCCAAATATCAGTCATAAATTTTGAAAATTGGACTGGTAATTGAGGATTATCTTGTGTCCAATCAATAGTAGTAGCCCACTTAAATATAGCTTTTAAATCTTTTTCAATACACGTAAAATGACTATAAATAACTGACAATCCACATAGAACTCTTTCATCCTTATAAATATCAATTGTCCGAAATTCCCCTGCCCAACTGTATAGATCCTCGAATAAGAATTTATGGATTACTTTCAGACAGGAATGATCATTAAAGTTTAAGTTATCTGTAATGGAATCAATATCTAAGATTCCTGCAATTAATAATTGCGCTTCAATTTCAATAAGTTTCTGTTCATCTTTGATGTCTGGCTTATTAATTAAAATGGACGATTGGGGATAAACGTAGGGATCCATATGTCAATTAGTAACCCTTGTGTATTCCTGTAGAATTCTTTGTTTAACTTGACGAGAGGTTAACTGACCACTTTCGTATTGTTGTAATAAATCACGAGTAAAAGCAGTTGGCTTACCACCATCAATAGCAGCCATTCCAATAGCAAATCGCATTCGTTTTTGACGTTCTGGCTTTGAAATAAATTTCTTATCTCTCATATTAATGCAATCCCCCTTTATCGCGTTCCTTTATTGTATTATAGCATATAGCCAGTGATGAAGATCGCTCAATATTATATGCTAATTATTCACTATTGGAACGCTATTAATACTCCTAATGTATATACTACTCAATACTTAACTAGAGCGGCTATCTATAAATGAAACCAGTTTCTTCTAATACCCTTCCCACAATTGAATCATTTGAACGGTTATTATGTTGAAAATAAAATATATTAACAATAACTACTATTCACTAAAATAACATGTTAGACGTAAGCCATAAGTATCCTTTAGGTAAGAATCAGTTGCCAGAATTATTTGTTTCATTGAATCTGTAATTTTCATTATCGAGACTCCCGGCTGAACAATTGAAATTTCAAATTCTGTTTCAAAACCAGATTTCACCATCTTTTTCAACATATGCAGTGTTTGTAAGTCTCCCTTCTCAAACCGAGTTTCATCATAATTTCTCTGTCTTAAATTTTCTCGTTCAATCATTCTTTGAACAATTTCTAAGACATTATCATTCCACATAATTGATTTTTCAGCTTGTCCACATACTTCATATAGGTCTGAAACACGAGCACCAGGATTATCTCCGTGTGAGTATTTACAATGATACAGATGAAATGCGATTTTTCGATGTTTTATATCAATTTTGATCGAAACGGCATCTGCAATTTCTCCCGACCCATCATCATCAAAAATAATATCTGAAGTCTGATCTACAATATTATGTATCGTAGCGTATTGAATTGAATCAGTCTTTCTTCCTCTTCCTTGAGATTCAGATTTAATATCTACTCCTAATCCATTCTAGTCGATAGCAATAAAAGAGTCTGGTGGCAATTCTATTCCACTTCTTGGTCTGATTACTGTTTTTAAATTTTCTTGGACTATAATAATAGTTCCATCGGTTTGTATAAACGATATTTCCGGTGAATATTCGTACAAATAATCAGTCATTTTAACAGAATTATTACCGTATTTGACTCTTAGATCCTCACCTTCGATTTGCCGAAAACTATATGAGCTCTCATTAATGATCTGCTCAAAGATATATTTTCTTTCATTTATCCAAAATTCAAATTGGAGGTTTCCATTAACTAAAACAGGATTCTTTAAATCTGTTTGAAAGAACGGAAATACTTTTTGTTCCTTAGAAATATACAACTGTTTTGTATAGGTACTGGAAACTTCAATTGTTTCTGGCAACAATATTTTATAAGGGACACCTTCTGGAAATGTCTTAATAACTTCAAAAGTGAGCGAATTTTCTAATATATTATTCGTATCAATAGTACCATCCAATACCTTCCTCCCTATATTCTGACACCAACCTGTCCAAAAGTTGATCCGTTCTACCCAACGCATCCAGACTTTCCTTTATATGAACAACCAATACTAATGCGCCCCCCATCTTGATATCCATAACCGAATAAATTAGATTTTGTCGAACCAGACACAACTGCCTCACTAATCCCCGACTTAATATCAGTCCCCGCAAACATTCTAAAACTAATCCTTCCGCTAGGTTGTTGCTTCAATCCCAAAGTTCCAATCAACAATCGGTTAATTCCATCTAAGCTTCTATATATTAAATCTCCCTTTATTGCTATTGCTTCGGGAAACATACTTTCCACAAGTTTATTTCCTTTTCCAGCATCAGTTTCGTTTATATGAATGATTCCATTTTCTTTATCAAAAAACAATACAAAAAAGTCATAATCATATTGCACTATATCCTTTTGATCTGACCAGACTACTTTTGTTTCAATTTCCTCAATGAAAATGTAAACAGAATCTACTTCATTTATTAATTGTGTAGTCCTGTCTGTATCCAAGACTTGTTTCCATCCTTCTACAAAAGTTATTTCTGAAGGATACCGAAACATTCGTGTACTTATTTTCATCTTTAGTTGGGATAAATCTATCTCTTTCACATGGCCTTTTTCAAACTTGCCAATGAATTCGCCGAGTTCAACTTCTTTATCGATAGCTTGATGTGAATGTATATTAAGAAGTTGATTCCAATCAGAATCTTGACGATATAACTCTTCAATAGATTCCTTCAAGTCGTCAATTACCACATTTGTAATGAGCTTGGCATTGCCTAAATTATTTCCACTCGTTCGAGCGAATCGTCCAATGAATTGAAGTGTAATCGGAAGCGATTTATATTTATCATGAATTGCCGCAATTTTCAGTGTTGGGATATCAATACCTTCACCAAACATATCAACACATACAACAATTTTTGCTTTACCATCTTTAACTTGATTCAAGTATTTGTTTCTCTGCACAACGGGAATACCAGTGTGAATTATTACGGGATTATACTCTTTATATTGAGAGTATATTTTTTCATATAATTCATCAGCGCGCTTACGGCTTTTCGCTCTCGCCAGAAGTACATGTTCGTATCCTTTTTTCAAATCTTCACCCAAATGCTGAATTGCAATTTTCGCTATCTCTTCATCAGACTTTCGCTCGTCAAATTCCTGTATTGGATAAAAGTCGATTGGCTTGAAATATCCAGCTTTTTGTGCTAGTGCCAAACCATAATTAAAAATAATTTTACCATCAACCTTTTTCCCATCATTTCTAAATGGAGTTGCAGTAAATTGTAGAATCTTCTTTCCTAAAAACTTTTCTCTTACTGTTCCCCACTCGGGAGCTCCGAGATGATGTGCTTCGTCGAAGATTACAACTTCAACTTTTTCGATTAGTTTATCCCAAACAGATGATTGCATTTTTTTAATCATACCGGCGGTTGAAATAATTATATTAGCTTCCTCAAGTGCAGCAATCATAGTAATTTCATCCTCGCCTTCTACTTTTGACTTATAAAGAAAAGTAGTTGAAAAAATAATTTCATCCGAGATCATTTCTAATTTCGGAAGTATACCGAAATGCCTCGCACCTTCAAATATTTGTTCCCTTAAGAGATTAGACGGTACAATGATTAGTGTCGAAGAAATTCTTTCAGAAATAATCGTAGCATACATTGTTTCTGATTTTCCTGTTCCAGTAGGTAAGACAATTGTTGCTGGAGAATTTGATGTCGCCCAATGTGTACGAATTGCAGATAATGCTCCGAATTGAGGTAAACGTAAACCAATCTCATCTTTATTTCGAGATACTCTCTCCTGATAGGACACTTTCCAACTATTAATAATTTCTTCTCGACTGAAGATTTTACCCTCATTGTCCGTACAGCGACTTAACCTATTCTCACGACCAATTATTGAAATTATCTTTTTATACTTTTTCAAACGATCTCTCCTTTCTATTACAAAATACACATCCAATTTCATTGACTATTTTATAACAACGCTAATGAATTTCTTTTATTCGAATCCTTTCAATTTTCATAATTTATCACTTCATCTAGTAAACTCCTGTATATTATGCCTACACATCATTATTATGTAAAAAGATCTAATACAATCAATACTTGCATTCAATTTCACTGGACTTTATACCTAGTATAACATATAAGAAAATTGAATTTTCTAAAATCTTCTACTGTTCTAAATAAAGACTTATAATTGATTTTTTCTAAATAATTATATACAATACATCTCGTCTTACTATCATAAATAAAGGAGTTTACTACTATTGGCTTCATACAAAAGGTATCAATCAAAACTAGGAGTACGCTGGCTAGTTCAAATTAGCTTAGGGAAAGATCACATGGCTGGGAAATATAAAAATACTACTAGAAGGGGATTCAAAACAAAAAAAGAAGCAGAAGCAGCTACCAGAGAAATTCTCATCAGACATTCCAATGGATTATTTTTAAGTCGACATAACATTACCTTTGGAGAAGTGTATAAAGAGTGGATCGTATCAGAAGGAAAAAGATTGAAGCCGTCCACACTGAACAGTAAAACTGCGAAGTTCAAAAAACATATCCTACCGTATTTCTCTACGTTACACATACAAAATATTAATGCAAAACACTGCCAAGATTTTATCGATCAACTTTCTTCACAAATCTATTCCTTCAAAGAATATGGAAATCAGTTGGACTTGTTATTTCGATACGCTATCAAGAAAAAAGTACTAATAGATAACCCCATAAAGTATATTATATATCCGAATAACCTCAACGATCATCTATACAAACAAGAAAACATAGATGTTCAATATTGGGAAAAAGATATGTTAAAGAACTTTTTAATTATATGTGAAGAGAAACTAAACTTTAGGGAATATGCTTTATTTAGAACATTATTATTTACTGGAATCAGAAAAGGGGAATTAGGTGCACTTCATGAAAATGACATTAATATTGATGAAAGGACCCTTACTATTAATAAGACGCTTTTTTGGGAAAACAAAAAATATATTTTGCTCAGCCCGAAAACTAAAAATTCTAGAAGAGTTATTTCTCTTGATGAAAAGACATTTGAAGTTCTTTTAAAATTAATAAAATTGAATAATGGGCTGAGAATTGAACACGGAAATCCTGAAATCGAACAATTTTTATTCCCCAGGATTACAGACTTAAAGCCAATTCGATTAGCATATCCAAATGAATTATTAGAATCTGTATGTAAAAAATTCAAGATAAAAAATATAAGCGTTCATGGGCTAAGACATACTCATGCTTCAATGTTATTTGCGGCCGGAGCTCGAATGAAAGATATCCAGATGAGACTCGGACACGCAAGAATTGCAACAACTATGGATACCTATACTCATCTTACAGAAAGAAGTGATAGCCATATAAATCATCTTCTAATTGAATATCTAGATGCAACGAATCACGAGCCCAAAAGATACGGTAGTGAATGTAATTGAAACAATTACATTCACTACTCATTTAGAGCACTCATTTTTTCATGAAAAAACCCATTTGGAGACATGCTCCAAATGGGCGTAACCCTTGATACAACAGGGATATTAACGTTTTGAGAACTGAGGCGCACGACGAGCTCCACGAAGACCGTATTTTTTACGTTCTTTCATACGAGGGTCACGTGTTAAGAAGCCTGCACGTTTCAAAGATGGACGTAGTTCAGCATCTACTTTAAGTAGAGCACGAGAGATACCATGACGGATTGCTCCCGCTTGACCAGACATACCACCACCATGAGTTAATACTAGTACATCGTATTTTTCCAATGTATCAGTTAAGTTCAATGGTTGTTTAACGATCAGCTTAAGAGTTTCCAAGCCGAAATATTCGTTGATGTCGCGTTTGTTAATAATGATTCGTCCTTCACCCGGCACAAGACGTACGCGTGCAACAGAGTGCTTACGACGACCAGTTCCATAGTATTGCACTTGAGCCATGAAACATGTCCTCCTCTTTATTACCCGCGAAGTTCGTAAACTTCAGGGTTTTGTGCTTGATGTGGATGTTCCGCACCTGCGTATACTTTAAGTTTTAATTTCATTTTGTTACCAAGACGGTTCTTAGGTAACATACCGTGTACTGCTAGTTCCATCATACGTTCTGGTTTTTTAGAAAGCATTTCACCAGCTGATGTTACTTTAAGTCCACCAGTGTAACCAGAGTGACGGTAGTATTTCTTGTCAGCCAATTTATTACCAGTTAAAACGATTTTGTCAGCATTAATAATGATAACGAAATCTCCAGTGTCAAGATGTGGCGTGAACTGAGGCTTATGTTTACCGCGAATTAGCGCTGCTGCTTCGCTGGCTAGACGTCCAAGAGTTTTTCCCTCAGCGTCAATTAGAAGCCATTTACGTTCAACTTCATTAGCCTTAGCCATATAAGTGGTACGCATCGATGTTCCTCCTTGATTCAAATACATTCTTCTTTTTTATAACAACGGAATCGTGTGATTCTTCATTCACTATTGAAAATTCAGTCGTACTTCTCAGTCGGGGCTGTGGGATAGCCACTAAGAAAGCACAAGATATATTATACTACAAGCCCATTGAATAATCAAGTGTTTTTCCTTTGGCAATCGCGATATTATCGCAATTTCCTCACTACATTAGACAGAAAGTATTTCCAGTAAAAGTTAGACTCTAGGTAAATACTATCGTGTAATAGTCATTTAATTAAAGCCAATCTATCTGAAAAGTAAGCGTCTAGTCGACTGATTGTAAGAGATTTTTCAAGAACGAAGAATAATGCGGTCCTTTTGTCAGTGGGGCTGGGTGAACACTAGTTAATATAATCTAGCATATTAGAAGTTACATATAACTAGTTAACGTTATTGTACACGTAACGAGCTAATCTGTATAGCTTACATCTTTGAGCACAAGTCCAATGGATAAAGCCGTTGGTCCTGCGAGACTTCGCTCACAGCCATCTAATATAGCTAGCATATCTTCTGGTTTACGTTTGCCATGGCCGATTTTCAGGAGAGTTCCTACAATAATTCGAACCATATTATACGTAAATCCATTTCCAGTTAGTTCTATATCAATAAATGGTCCATCTACCAATAGCTTTGCTTCATAAATGATACGAACATGATGCGGCTTAACCGATCTTGTTGACGTAAATGAAGTAAAGTCATGTGTACCAACAATATAGGATAATGCCTGTCTCATCCAGTCACTATGAAGTGGCAGAGGGACATGCAATCGATATTGTCGTCCGAATAAGTCGGGAAACTTTCCATTGTCGATGCTATATCGATATGTTTTACGCTTCGCACAATGCCTAGCATGAAAATCAAGCGGCATTTCTTTAGCTTCTAGTATAATAATATCATCTGGAAGCTTCGTGTTCATCGCAATCGCAAATCGATCAATTGGAATTTGTGATTCCGTAAGGAAATGAAAAACTTGTCCGCGAGCATGTACGCCTGCATCAGTTCGACCAGAAGCATGAATATCAATATCTTCCCTCGTTAGAATATTCAGTACTCGCTCAATCTCGCCTTGCACTGTTCTACCTTTGGGTTGATTCTGAAATCCATTATAAGCTGTTCCATCATAACTAACCTTCATACAAATATTTCGCATCTTATGTCTCATCTACTTCCTGAATCTGCTTTCCATTCTTGATCTAACTTAAAATGAAGGTTCAAAAAGCGGGCTTTCAGAACCGAGAAGATGGAGTGCTACTTGAGAAAGGCGGAAGCGCAAGTGTACGTACTTGGTACACGCGAACCGCACTTTCCAAGTTCACTTCATATTCGATGCCGAATATGCTACAGCACATACGCATCGTTATCAAAGTCCACTTTTTGAACTACCTCAACCTCGCAAAAAAAGGTGGCCTCGTAAGGTCCACCCTCTTATCTACTAGCCACGGTCAACTAATTCTAAGTAAACCATAGGTGCAGCGTCACCACGACGAGGTCCTAATTTAAGAATACGTGTGTATCCACCGTTACGCTCTGTATAACGAGGTGCTATTTCAGAGAAAAGCTTTTGAATAGCATCCTTCTCACCGTCAACAGTTTCACGACGAACATAAGCAGCTACTTGACGACGCGCATGAAGGTCGCCCTTCTTCGCTTTCGTAATTAGTTTTTCAGCGATTGAACGAACTTCTTTCGCTTTAGCCTCAGTTGTTTGGATACGCTCATATAGGAACAAGTCAGTTACAAGATCACGGAAAAGAGCTTTACGTGCACTTGCATCACGACCTAATTTTTGATATGCCATTTTGATTTCCCCTCCCTTGCTGTTTTCTTCACTCTAATGGCTAAGGTTCAACTATTCATCCATGCGCAAGCCAAGACCTAGTTCTTCAAGCTTCTCTTGAACTTCTTCTAAAGATTTACGACCAAGGTTACGTACCTTCATCATATCTTCTTCCGATTTCGTAATAAGCTCTTGAACGGTATTGATACCTGCACGTTTCAAACAGTTGTAAGAACGAACAGAAAGATCAAGCTCTTCGATAGTCATCTCCAGCACTTTCTCTTTCTTATCTTCTTCTTTCTCAACCATGATTTCCGCATCTTTAGCTTCATCCGTTAATCCAACGAACAAGTCCAAATGCTCTGTCAATATTTTAGCTCCAAGGCTTACAGCCTCTTCTGGACGAATACTACCGTCTGTCCAAACTTCAAGCGTTAGCTTGTCATAGTTTGTAACTTGACCTACGCGAGTATTCTCTACGCTATAATTAACACGAGTAATGGGCGTGTAGATTGAATCTACAGGAATGACGCCTATCGGTTGATCATCGCTCTTGTTCCGATCCGCTTGCACATAACCACGTCCGCGGTTAGCGAAAATTCTCATATGCAAACGAGCACCGGATGCCAAAGTCGCAATGTGAAGATCAGGGCTCAAAATCTCGACATCGCTATCAGCACGAATATCACCAGCTGTTACGATACCTTCACCGTCAGCATCAATTTCTAATACCTTTTCTTCATCCGAGTGGATTTTTAGCGAGAGTCCTTTCAAATTCAGGATGATTTCAGTTACATCTTCAATCACTCCTGGAACTGTAGAAAACTCATGCAGAACACCGTCGATTTGAACAGATGTTACTGCCGCGCCAGGCAAAGAAGATAATAAAATTCGACGAAGCGAATTTCCCAGCGTAGTGCCGTATCCGCGTTCTAGCGGCTCAACAACGAACTTACCATAAGTACCTCCGTCGCTTACTTCTACGGTTTCGATTTTCGGCTTTTCGATCTCAATCACTAATAGTACCCTCCTTCAAACGTCGCTCCGTTACCTAAGTCGTTATTATGTCAAACCTCGTAGTATGCCAAACCTTCACAACCATTATTCACAGATTGTTTCCATTTGATACCACCAAGTCTACAAATTATACGCGACGACGTTTTGGTGGACGGCATCCGTTATGCGGAACTGGTGTAACGTCCTTGATCAAGTTAACTTCCAAGCCAGCAGCTTGAAGCGAGCGAATAGCCGCTTCACGTCCTGCACCAGGACCTTTAACACTAACCTCAACCGTTCTCATACCATGCTCCATTGCAGCTTTAGCAGCAGATTCAGCAGCCATTTGAGCTGCGAAAGGCGTACTCTTACGAGAACCTTTGAAACCCATACCGCCAGCACTTGCCCAAGAGATCGCATTACCATGTGGATCTGTGATCGTCACAATAGTATTGTTAAATGTGGAACGGATATGTGCAACGCCAGTATCGATATTTTTCCGATCGCGACGCTTAGTACGAACGACTTTTTTTGCTTTAGCCATTATCGTTTATCCTCCCTTCTTATTTCTTCTTGTTAGCTACAGTACGACGAGGACCTTTACGTGTACGAGCATTTGTTTTAGTACGTTGACCGCGAACTGGAAGACCACGACGGTGACGAAGACCACGGTAGCAACCAATTTCAGTTAGACGTTTAATGTTTAGAGAAATTTCACGACGTAAGTCGCCTTCTACTTTAACTACTTTGTCGATTTCATCACGAATACGACCAAGCTCATCTTCTGTCAAATCGCGAACACGAGTGTCCGGACTAACACCAGTAGATGCTAGAACTTTTTTAGAAGTCGTGTTGCCGATACCAAAAATGTACGTTAAAGAGATTACAACGCGTTTATCACGCGGAATATCTACACCAGCTATACGTGCCATTGATTAGTTTCCTCCTCCTTTTATCCTTGTTTTTGTTTGTGTCTCGGATTTTCACAAATGACCATTACATTGCCCTTACGACGAATGACTTTGCATTTCTCGCAAATCGGCTTTACAGAAGGTCTTACCTTCATTGTGATTACCTCCCGAATCTTTCGTCTCATAGACTATTGCTAATCTATTTACGATAGGTGATGCGCCCTCTTGATAAATCATAAGGCGATAACTGAATAACAACTTTGTCTCCAGTTAGAATGCGAATAAAGTGCATTCTTAATTTCCCAGATACATGAGCAAGAATTTGATGCCCGTTCTCAAGCTCAACCTTAAACATAGCATTAGGCAATGGTTCGATTACCGTACCTTCAACTTCAATTACATCTTCTTTAGCCATATTAACTCTCCTTTCCATGTGCATACTTCTCTATAAAATAACGTAACTTTGCATTAGTAACTTTACCTGATTCCTGCAAGCTGATTGCGACCTCCTGACAAATGACGGGTAGCAGCTCGAGATGCAGAACGTTTTTTTTCTTTGGTTGATCGAATTTGCGTTTTCTGCCATCAGCAATTTTGACAAAGCGCTCATCGAGCACTTCAATTACGATCGCATATCGCTCTTCATCTTTACCTCTGAGTACTTTGATTAACTGTCCGATTTGTACTGGCTTCATTGTCGTTACCTCTAATTCTGCCCAGGCAATTTGGTCAATATCTCAAATCCGTCCTCCGTTACAGCTACTGTATGCTCAAAATGAGCACACCAGGAACCGTCCCGAGTTACAACTGTCCACTTATCTTCGAGTGTCCGAACGTATCGTTCACCCATAATAACCATAGGTTCAATAGCTAGCACCATACCCGGCTTTAGCCGCGGACCACGATCAGGAATACCGTAGTTTGGTATTTTTGGATCTTCATGAAGTTCCTTACCAACACCGTGTCCTACATATTCTCTAACGACGGAATATCCCGCTGCTTCGATTACCCTCTGGATGGCGTGTGATATCGTATAAAGTCTAATATCAGGCTCGATTAGTGAGATTCCCGCATAAAGCGATTGTTCACCTATCGTCAGTAATTGTTGTACTTCAGATGTAACTGTTCCGACCGGGTAGGTCCAAGCAGAATCACCATGATACCCTTCATACTGAGCGCCAATATCAAGACTAATTATATCACCCTCGTTCAACTTACGTGAACCTGGGAAACCATGCACTAGTTCGTCATTTACTGAAGCACATACGCTGGATGGGAAACCATTATAACCTTTAAATGATGGAATTGCACCTTGACTTCGAATGTACGTCTCCGCAATTGCATCGAGTTCACCCGTCGTAATTCCTGGCTCAATCGCTTGAACCATGAATTGATGAGTCATGGCAACAATTCTCCCTGCTTCTCTCATTAATTGCAGTTCCGAGTCGGATTTGCAAATGATCATTACAAGGAACCTCTTAAAGTTGAAATGATCTCAGCTGTAACAAGATTGATATCTTGTTCACCGTCAACCTCGCGCAGCGTACCTTGTTCAGCGTAGAAGTTCAACAAAGGAGCTGTTTTGGATGTATACTCATCCAGACGAGTTCCCACTTTTTCTTCTGTATCATCAGAACGTTGATACAGCTCTCCAGCGTCTTTATCGCATACGCCATCGACTTTTGGAGGGTTGAACATTACGTGATAAGTAGCTCCACAAGATTTGCAGATGCGACGTCCAGTTAGACGAGCTAATAGTAGGTTGCGATCTACACTCAAGTTAACAACATGATCAATTGTACGGCTAAGCTCTTGCAACATGCCGTCAAGTGCTTCAGCTTGTTGCAATGTACGAGGAAAGCCATCAAGCAAGAAGCCGTTTTGACAGTCAGCTTGCGCCAGTCTTTCTTTCACAATGCCGTTAGTAATCTCGTCAGGAACGAGTAACCCTTGATCGATAAATTCTTTCGCTTTCAGACCAATTGGCGTGCTTTGTTTCATCGCTAGACGAAAAGCATCCCCAGTGGAAATATGCGGAATATTAAATTCCTCAACGATTCTCTCCGCTTGCGTTCCTTTGCCGGCTCCCGGAGGACCCATAAATAGAATATTCATCATTAAGTTCCTCGCTTTTAAGCACAATAGGTCCGTTAGGGCACCGCCTAGCTTAATTGCCGGAGCGGCAACCCGTTGTCGAACCTGTTGTTATTTATTGATAAACCCTTTGTAGTGGCGTTTGATCAATTGGCTTTCAATTTGCTTCATCGTATCAAGTGCAACACCAACAACGATTAGCAATGAAGTACCACCAAGCTGCACGGAAGTCGGCAATCCTGCAAGTGATCCGAAAAGCACTGGGAAGATTGAGATAACCGCTAAGAAAGTTGCTCCTGCCAAAGTAATTCTAGTTAGAACACGAGTCAAGTAAGAAGATGTTGGTTTACCAGGACGAATACCTGGGATGTAGCCACCATTTTTCTTCATTTGATCCGCCATTTGAACTGGATTAATTTGTACGAATGTGTAGAAGAATGTGAAACCGACGATTAGAAGAACATATAATACCATCCCAAGCGGTTGGTCATAGGTCAAGTTCTCGATAGTCCAGTTAGCCCAAGCTTTTCCTGCCCAGAAGTTCGCAATTGTAACTGGGAACATAAGCAAAGAAATTGCAAAGATTACTGGAATAACGCCAGCGCCGTTCACTTTCATAGGAATATGAGTGGATTGACCACCATACATTTTACGACCTACTACCCGTTTCGCATATTGAACAGGAATTTTACGAATACCTTGCTGAATAAAGATAACTCCAACAATCATAAGTATTACTACTAATGCTATTAGAACTACATTAATATAATTCATGAAACCTGCATTAGATGCAAGTTGATCTTCATAAATTGTACGAATGTGACCTGGTAAACCAGCTACAATCGCAGCAAAGATAATAATAGAGATACCGTTACCGATACCCTTCTCTGTAATTTGCTCACCTAGCCACATTAAGAAAGCAGTACCTGCAGTCAAAATAATAGCTATAACTAAGTAATCTACAAAGTTTGCATTTTCAATGATCGTGATCCCATACATACGATTGAAACCAATCGCTGTAGCTAGACCTTGTACTAGACCTAAAATAACTGTACCGTAACGAGTGATTTGAGCAAGTTTTTTCTTGCCATCTTCACCTTGTTTTGACCACTCTGCAAATTTCGGAATAACATCCATAGACAACAACTGAACGATAATCGAAGCTGTAATATATGGTGTAATACCAATTGCAAAGATAGAGAAGTTGAACAAGGCTCCACCTGAGAACGTATTAAGAAGGCCGAACAAGTTATCACCTGAAGAACCTGCTGCTTTTAACGTCTCAGTATCCACGCCTGGTACTGGAATAAAGGCACCAATACGATAAATCAATAGTACAAATAGTGTGAACAGAATTCTTCTACGAAGATCCTGAACCTTCCATATATTGGACACGGTCGTAAACAATTAGATCACCTCGGTTTTACCGCCGGCAGCCTGGATTTTCTCCACCGCAGATTGAGAGAACTTGTTAGCTTTCACTGTAAGCCCTACGTTCAATTCACCATTACCCAAGACTTTAATTCCTGCTAGCGTATTTTTAATAACGCCTTTTTCAAGAAGAACTTCTGGAGTGATTTCTGTACCTGCGTCAAAGCTGTTCAAGTCTTGAATGTTCACAATCGCATATTCTTTACGGAACGGGTTGTTAAATCCACGTTTCGGTAAACGGCGATAAAGTGGGTTTTGACCACCCTCGAAACCAGGACGAACACCGCCGCCGGAACGAGCATTTTGACCTTTATGGCCTTTACCTGCTGTTTTACCAGTGCCTGAACCGATCCCACGCCCTTTACGCTTAGGCGTAAACGTGGAACCAGCAGCTGGTGCTAATTCATGTAATTTCATCGTTCGTGCACCTCCTTATATATTTCGTAACATTATCTCTACCTAGCTATTAGTTAAAATTAAACTTCTTCAACTTTAACCAAATGACTAACATGATGTACCATGCCGCGAATAGCTGGGCTGTCGTTAAGAACGACCGATTGACGAATTTTGCGAAGGCCGAGTGTTTGAACTGTTGCACGTTGTTTCTCGTTGCGGCCAATCAAACTGCGAACGAGGGTGATTTGCAATTTTGCCATCGATTTTCCCCCCTTAACCTAGTAGCTCTTCAACAGTTTTACCACGAAGTTTAGCAACGTCTTCAGCACGTTTTAGACGAGAAAGACCTTCTAACGTCGCGTTCACCATATTCATGGAGTTTGAAGAACCAAGTGATTTAGTTAAAATATTACCAACGCCAGCTAGTTCAAGTACTGCACGTACTGGACCACCAGCGATAACTCCAGTACCTTCAGATGCCGGTTTCAAAAGAACTTTACCAGCTCCGAAACGACCTTCAATTAGGTGAGGAATTGTTGTTCCTACAAGTGGTACAAGGATCAGGTTTTTCTTAGCATCTTCAATACCTTTGCGAATTGCATCAGGTACTTCGCCTGCTTTACCGATCCCTGCGCCAACGTAGCCTTTTCCGTCGCCTACTACTACAAGCGCACTAAAGCTGAAACGGCGTCCGCCCTTTACAACTTTGGAAACGCGGTTAATTTGAACTACTTTTTCAGATAGTTCTAACGTATTAGGATCTACACGCAAGTCGTTTACCTCCTTATTGATTGATTAGAATTTCAAGCCTGCTTCACGAGCTGCTGTAGCTAGTGCTTGAACTCTTCCGTGATATAAGTAACCGCCACGGTCAAATACTACTTCTTGAACACCTTTATCTAGAGCACGTTTTGCAATCAAATCGCCAACTTTAGTTGCAGATTCAACATTACCACCGTTGCCGATAGCAGCTGTTAACTCTTTATCTTTTGTAGAAGCAGACACGATTGTCACACCTGCTACATCATCGATTAGTTGAGCATAAATGTGTTTAGAAGAACGGAACACAGACAAACGAGGACGAGCTGCTGTTCCATTGATTTTTTTACGAACGCGGAAACGTCTTTTCAGACGAGCCTTGTTTTTATCAGCTTTTGTAATCATGCATGTACCCTCCTTTCCTTTGCCTTAAGACGCAAGTATAAGCGAGCTATAAAGCTGCTTATTTCTTCTTACCGGCTTTACCTTCTTTACGGATGATACGCTCACCTTCGTACTTAATACCTTTACCTTTATACGGCTCAGGTAAACGTACAGAACGGATTTGTGCGGCGATTTGCCCTACACGCTCTTTATCAATACCGTTTACAGTAATTTTAGTTGTACCAACAACCTCGAAATCAATACCTGCTTCAGGAGTGATTTCAACTGGGTGAGAGTAACCAACGTTTAATGTAAGTTTTTCACCGTTTTTAATTACACGGTAGCCGACACCGACAAGTTCAAGATTTTTCTTGAAACCTTCAGTAACGCCGTTAACCATGTTTGCAACAACAGAACGAGTTGTTCCGTGTAGCGAACGATGTAGTTTGTTATCGGAAGGACGTTCAATCACGATTTCAGTTTCAGTAATATTTACGATCATATCACTATGAAGCTCGCGAGTAAGCGTTCCTTTAGGTCCTTTAACTGTAATAACTGAGTTATCAAAAGTAACAGCAACACCTGCTGGTACTGGAATGGCTTTACGACCAATACGGGACATTGTTACACCTCCTGCCTTCGTTACTTATATTACCATACGTAGCAGACTACTTCGCCGCCAGCTTTCGCTTGACGAGCTTCTTTGTCTGTCATTACACCTTTAGACGTTGAAATAATTGCAATTCCAAGTCCACCAAGTACGCGTGGGATTTCAGTAGATTTTGTGTAAACACGTAGACCTGGCTTAGAAATACGTTTAAGACCAGTAATTACGCGTTCTTGGCTTTGACCGTATTTCAAGAAAATACGAATCATACCTTGTTTATTATCCTCGATGTATTCTGCATCGCGGATAAATCCTTCACGCTTCAGTATTTCAGCGATATCTTTCTTCACTTTTGAAGCGGGCATTTCTACAGTTTCGTGACGAACCACGTTCGCATTACGAATGCGTGTCAACATATCTGCAATCGGATCAGACATAACCATTAGTGTGAACCTCCTTCCCGAACTAGGCTGATTACCAGCTTGCTTTTTTAACGCCAGGAATCTGGCCCATATGTGCTAACTCGCGGAAACAAATCCGGCAAATTTTGAATTTTTGTAAAACTGAGTGCGGACGACCACAACGTTCACAACGTGTATAAGCACGTACTTTGAACTTGGGAGCGCGTTGTTGTTTCACTTTCATCGAAGTTTTTGCCACTGGGTATTACACCTCCTAGTAGTGGATTACTTCGCGAATGGCATACCCATTTGGGCTAGCAATTCACGAGATTCTTCGTCTGTATTAGCTGTTGTAACGATAACGACATCCATACCACGTGTTTTATCAACTTTATCATACTCAATCTCCGGGAAGATAAGTTGTTCTTTCAAACCAAGCGTGTAGTTACCACGACCGTCGAAAGCTTTAGTTGATACACCTTGGAAGTCACGTACACGCGGCAACGAGATACTGAACAATTTATCAAGGAAATGGTACATACGCTCACCACGTAGTGTAACTTTAACCCCGATTGGCATGTCTTCACGAAGTTTAAATCCAGCGATGGATTTCTTAGCGCGTGTTACAACCGGTTTTTGACCGGAAATAATTTGTAGCTCTTCAAGAGCAACATCAAGAATTTTGGAGTTGGAAACTGCTTCACCAACACCGATATTAATTACGACCTTCTCAACTTTCGGTACTTGCATTACTGAAGTATAGTTGAACTTCTGCATTAATGCAGGAGTGATTTCATTAAGAAAGCGACTTTTCAGTCTTGCTGTCATTAGTCATGGACCTCCTTTCCTACATAACGATTAGTCAATCACTGCTCCGGATTTTTTAGCAATCCGAACCTTTTTACCGTTATCAAGCACTTTATATCCGATACGCGTCACTTGTCCGCTCTTAGGATCTACATGCATAACATTGGAAACGTGAATTGCTGCTTCTTGCTCAATAATTCCACCTTGTGGATTAGACTGTGATGGACGAGCATGTTTTTTTACAATACTGACACCTTCAACAAGAACACGATTTTGACGAGGATAAGCTGCAATTACGCGACCTTTTTTACCTTTGTCTTTTCCAGAAATAACGATGACAATGTCATCCTTTTTCACATGTAGCTTATTGTTGTGTGATTCCAATAACTTTTTCACTTTTGGCATTTATTACACCTCCTGCGCTTTTCGCTTTCAGGGTTATATAAACTAAAGCATTAAATTAGATAACTTCTGGAGCTAGAGAAACGATCTTCATGAAATCTTTGTCACGAAGTTCGCGAGCAACTGGTCCAAAGATACGAGTACCACGTGGGCTCTTGTCATCTTTAACTACCACTGCAGCATTTTCATCAAATGCAATGTATGAACCATCTTTACGACGTACAGAACGCTTCGTACGAACGATAACAGCTCTAACTACATCACCTTTTTTGACAACGCCGCCTGGTGTTGCTTGTTTAACAGAACAGACGATTAAATCGCCAATTGCAGCAACGCGGCGTCCAGTACCACCAAGTACACGAATACACATAACTTCTTTTGCACCAGAGTTGTCAGCAACTCTAAGTCGCGTAAACGGTTGAATCATTTCAACGTCCTCCTTTCAAGAAAAGTGCTTTTCTTACACACGTTCATTAAAGAATGACAGCTGCTTCAACAATTTCGACCAGTCTGAAGCGCTTGTCTTTAGATAGTGGACGAGTCTCCATGATTCTTACAACATCGCCGATTTTAGCAGTGTTGGTATCATCATGTGCTTTAAATTTGTTCGTAGATTTAATACGTTTATGGTACAAGTTGTGTGTCTTGTATGTTTCAACAGCAACAACAATTGTTTTGTCCATTTTGTCACTTACCACTTTGCCGATTTTAATTTTACGGGCATTGCGATCGCTCATAGTTGGCCTCCTTCCTGACAGTGATTATGATGCCACTGTGCAAGTTAATTAGCTGCTTATTCCAAGTTCTCTTTGACGAAGAACTGTTTTTGCGCGAGCAATTTCTTTACGCACGTCACGAATACGAGTCGGGTTATCCAGTTGACCTGTTGCCAATTGGAAACGAAGGTTGAACAGCTCTTCTTTGAAACCAGCGACTTGTTGCTCGATTTCAGTAGATGTTAGGTTGCGAAATTCACTAGCCTTCATTTGCTTCACCACCCACTTCTTCTCGTTTCACGAACTTAGTTTTAACTGGCAACTTGTGAGCTGCA
Source organism: Paenibacillus sp. Y951 (assembly GCF_056786395.1). NCBI lineage: Bacteria > Bacillati > Bacillota > Bacilli > Caryophanales > Paenibacillaceae > Paenibacillus > Paenibacillus sp. Y951. The sequence continues at coordinate 29,169 of NZ_JBXCIY010000019.1, forward strand.
AGACGCATAGCTTCACGAGCCACTTCTTCTGGAACACCAGCAAGCTCAAACATAATTTTACCTGGCTTAACTACTGCTACCCATTTCTCAACGTTACCTTTACCACTACCCATACGAACCTCAAGAGGCTTTTGCGTAATAGGCTTATCCGGGAAAATTTTGATCCAGACTTTACCACCACGTTTGATGTAGCGAGTCATAGCGATACGAGCTGCTTCAATCTGGCGGTTAGTGATCCATGATGGTTCAACTGCTTGAAGACCGTATTCACCAAAAGCTATTGTAGTACCGCCTTTAGCACGACCCTTCATGTGACCACGTTGTTGTTTACGATGTTTGACGCGTTTAGGTACCAACATGATTAGTTGCCTCCTTCCTGTGGAGCTTTCTTCTTAGTCGGAAGGACTTCACCACGATAGATCCATACTTTAACACCTAGACGACCATAAGTCGTAGCTGCTTCAGCTGTACCATAATCGATATCAGCACGAAGAGTATGAAGTGGAACCGTGCCTTCGCTATATCCTTCTGAACGAGCAATCTCAGCGCCGCCTAGACGACCAGAAACTGCAGTTTTAATTCCTTTTGCACCCGAACGCATAGAACGTTGGATAGCTTGTTTTAGAGCACGACGGAATGATACACGACGCTCTAATTGTTGAGCAATACTTTCAGCAACAAGGATAGCGTCTAGATCAGCATACTTGATTTCTGAAATATTGATATGAACCTTTTTACCTTTTGCGATTTTACCTAGTTGAACACGAAGATTGTCTACTTCTGTTCCGCCTTTACCGATAACCATACCTGGTTTAGCGGTGTGAATCGTTACGTTTACGCGATTAGCGGCACGTTCGATTTCAAAACGAGAAACAGCTGCATCTTTCAGCTTGCCTTTAAGGTATTCGCGAATTTTAACGTCTTCTAGTAGAAGATCGCCGAAGTCTTTTTCTGCGTACCATCTGGATTCCCAATCACGGATGATCCCGACACGCATACCATTAGGATTTACCTTTTGACCCACTCGTTATCCCTCCTTATTTTTCAGATACGACCAAAGTGATGTGGCTGGTTCTCTTATTAATTCTACTTGCACGACCCATTGCACGTGGGCGGAAACGTTTCATCGTTGGTCCTTGGTTCGCAAATACTTGCGATACAACCAAATTGTTAACATCAAGCTGATTATTATGCTCAGCGTTAGCAATTGCAGAGTTCAGCAACTTCTCCAAAATTGGGGAAGCAGCTTTAGGCGTGTGACGCAGAATTGCGATTGCTTCGCCAACTTGCTTGCCACGGATTAAATCCGCAACCAATTGAGCTTTACGAGGAGCAATACGTATATTACGTGCGTGTGCTATAGCTTCTGCCATGTAGGAACCTCCTCTCATTCATTAGAAAGTGATCAAGGGCAAATTAACGTCTGCCCGTTTTTTTGTCATCAGACGCATGACCTTTGTACATACGTGTTGGTGCGAATTCGCCTAGTTTGTGACCAACCATGTCTTCTGTCACATAAACCGGCACATGTTTACGACCATCATATACCCCGAAAGTATGTCCGATGAATTGTGGGAAAATTGTAGAGCGACGAGACCAAGTTTTAACAATAGTCTTTTTCTCTGCTTCATTCAAAACTTCAACTTTTTTCAAAAGGTGACCATCAACAAATGGACCTTTTTTCAAACTGCGACCCATATGAGTTCCTCCCTTCACGTAAGAGCTTCAGCATAACCGTAATTATGCGACTTGTATCAAGCAATTATTACTTCGTGCGACCACGAACGATATATTGGCTTGATGCTTTATTCTTCTTGCGTGTTTTGTAACCAAGTGTCGGTTTACCCCAAGGAGATAATGGAGATTTACGACCGATAGGAGAACGACCTTCACCACCACCGTGAGGGTGATCATTAGGGTTCATTACCGATCCACGAACTGAAGGACGATTACCTAACCAACGAGAACGACCAGCTTTACCAATTTTGATAAGCTCGTGATCACCGTTACCTACAGCACCGATAGTAGCACGGCAAGTGTTAAGAATGTGACGAACTTCGCCAGAGTTAAGACGAACTGTTACATAGTTACCTTCTTTACCAAGCAATTGAGCTTCTGTACCAGCAGCACGAACTAGTTGTCCGCCTTTACCAGGTCTTAACTCAATATTGTGGATAACTGTACCCACTGGAATGTTTGCAAGTGGTAATGAGTTACCGATTTTAATATCAGAACCAAGACCAGATTGAACTTGATCACCAACTTTAAGACCTTTAGGTGCGATGATGTAAGCTTTCGCTCCATCAACATAATGGATCAATGCAATGTTTGAAGTACGGTTTGGATCGTACTCAATCGTTGCAACTTTACCAATAATACCATCTTTAACACGTTTGAAGTCAATAATACGGTATTTACGTTTGTGTCCACCACCATGGTGACGGATTGTAATTTTACCTTGATTGTTACGACCAGCTTTTTTGAAAAGCGGCGCAAGCAATGATTTCTCCGGAGTACTTGTCGTAATTTCTTCGAATGTAGAAACGGACATGTTACGACGAGCAGGAGAGGTCGGTTTGTACTTTTTAATTGGCACTTGTGTTCCCTCCTTTTCTATACAGACGTTTCAAAGAACTCAAGTTCTTTGCTATCTTGGCTTAATTGAACAATAGCTTTTTTCCAATTTGGTCTGTAACCACTGTATTTACCATAACGTTTCGGTTTACCCGCAACGCGCATAGTGTTAACACTAGTAACTTTTACATTGAAAATTTGTTCAATAGCAAGTTTAATTTCGGTTTTGTTAGCGCGTAAGTCAACTTCAAAAACATAACGTTTTACAGCCATGTAATCGCTAGTACGTTCGGTAATAACCGGGCGCTTAATGATATCGCGAGGATTCTTCATTATGCAAACACCTCCTGTACTTTCTCTACCGCTTCTTTAGTGATGATCAATTTGTCATAGACAAGAACATCACGAACATTGATGCCATCAGCAGCGACGAATTTAACTCCAGGGATGTTACGAGCAGATAATGCTACGTTATCCTCGTAGTTAGCAGTAACAACCAAAGCTTTACGTTCTACTTTAAGGTTGTTAAGAATGTTTGCGAACTCTTTCGTTTTTGGAGCTGCAAATGCAAGCTGATCCAATACGATAATATTCTCTGCAATTACTTTAGAAGAAAGAGCAGATTTGATCGCAAGACGACGAACTTTTTTAGGAAGTTTGAAGCCATATGAGCGAGGTGTAGGACCGAATACAGTACCACCACCAACCCACTGTGGAGAGCGGATACTACCTTGACGAGCACGTCCTGTACCCTTTTGTTTCCAAGGTTTACGTCCGCCACCGCGTACTTCAGAGCGTCCTTTAGTTTTGTGCGTTCCTTGACGTTCTGCAGCTTGTTGCAGAACAACAGCACTATGCATAACATGAGTATGAGGTTGGATACCGAACACGCTATCAGCAAGTTCTAGTTCGCCAACTTCTGCACCACTCACGTTGAATACTGTTACTTTAGGCATTTCTTGTTCCTCCTTTCTTCAACAACGATTAGTGTTTAACCGTTTGTTTAATATTTACAAATCCATTTTTAGGACCTGGGATAGAACCTTTGATAAGAAGTACGTTACGCTCAGCGTCTACACGAATAACTTCTAATCTTTGAATAGTAACTGTTTCTGTACCCATATGTCCTGGTAGGCGTTTACCTTTCGGCACGCGGTTCGCTTGGATAGAACCCATTGAACCTGGACCACGGTGATAACGAGAACCATGTGACATTGGACCAGTACTTTGACCCCAACGTTTGATTACACCCGCGAATCCTTTACCTTTAGAAATACCTGTTACGTCAACAAATTCGCCTTGTGCGAATAAGTCAGCTGACACGGTTTGGCCAACTTCATACTCTCCAAGATTAATTCCACGAATTTCGCGAACGTAGCGCTTAGGAGTTGTATTAGCTTTTTTAGCGTGACCAGCTTCTGGTTTAGTGGATCTGCTTTCTTTTTTGTCAGCAAAACCAAGTTGAACAGCTTCATAGCCATCGTTTTCCAAGTCTTTCTTCTGTAAGACTACGCAAGGACCAGCTTCAATTACTGTTACTGGAATTACGTTACCTTCAGGAGTAAATACTTGAGTCATACCAAGTTTTTTACCTAAGATACCTTTCATGTTGACACCTCATTCCTCTCTATACTTACATTAATTCAACTTACAGTTTGATTTCGATATCTACACCGGATGGTAGATCCAGACGCATCAATGCATCAACAGTCTGCGGCGTAGGATTCACGATATCGATCAAGCGCTTATGAGTGCGTTGTTCGAATTGCTCGCGAGAATCCTTGTACTTATGCACAGCACGTAGAACAGTGATGATTTGCTTTTCCGTTGGTAACGGAATCGGACCGGATACACCTGCACCGGAACGTTTTGCAGTTTCAACAATTTTCTCTGCGGACTGGTCAAGAATTCTATGATCGTATGCTTTCAAACGAATACGAATCTTTTGCTTTGCCATTTTAAGTCCCTCCTTCTATCGCCCAATTTTATTATCGGACATACTCCGTAAGAAAACCCTACACATACCCCATGGCAAAGGGGCCTGGTGTGTCGGCAACCTCTCACATCAACGCAACGTCAGACCAACAGTCAATATTATACACGAGTAGGCATATGATTGCAACTAATTTTATACATAGTAAAACTATTCTTTTTGTCGACGTTATATTCCCGTTTTCATCACTTTTTACATTATATATTTATTTTCACCAAATGTCATGTTCCAAATAAAAACAACGGCATTTTTCGCCGTTGTTTCACGTAGCTCTTCTATTATAATAGTTACACTATATTCGATGCCGATTAAACTGCCTGCAGCACTTCATTATCAAAGCGTGTTTTTTGAACTTCCTCGTTACCCTAATATTACTCGATCATCAGCCATAGCTTTACCACTAATCTGTTCAAACTCTTTAAGCAAGCCAGCAACCGTTAACTCCTTCTTACGCTCTGGATCAACCTGCAAAATAATTCGCCCTTTATCCATCATAATAAGACGATTTCCAAGTTTAATTGCTTGCTCCATATTGTGCGTGACCATAATCGTAGTTAGATTAAGATCTTTTACGATTTTTTCGGTTAAGTTCGTAATGAGTTCAGCACGAGCTGGATCAAGTGCAGCGGTATGTTCATCAAGTAGCAATATTTGTGGACGAGTAAAGGTTGCCATTAATAAACTTAGCGCTTGACGCTCCCCACCAGATAACATGCCAACTTTAGCACCCATACGATTCTCAAGACCAATACCAAGCTTAGAAAGTTCATCCTTGAATATAACCTTCGTCTTACTCGTCACGCCGAAGGAGAAACCTCTCCGTTGACCGCGCTTGTAAGCTAAGGCTAAGTTTTCTTCGATAGACATATGCGGTGCAGTGCCTGCCATAGGGTCTTGGAAGACACGCCCAATCCACCGGCTTCGACTATGCTCCGGTAGATTACTAACATTTGTACCATCAATTTCTATCGTTCCGATGTCGGGCTTAAGCACCCCTGATACTATGTTCATTAACGTTGACTTACCTGCTCCATTACTTCCAATAATCGTTATAAAATCACCAGTATTTAAATGTAAATCTGCTTTTAATAGTGCTATTTTTTCATCTATTGTACCGGGATTAAACAATTTGGACACGTCGTTAATATGTAACATTTAGCGCATCTCCCCTTTCGAGGCTAATTCTACTTGTTGAATCACTTGCTCCGCTCGCTTGCGAGATATTTTCTTTTCTTGCATGCTATTTTTAATAGTAGGAATAATTAGCGCAAACACGATAATAAGTGCTGTAATTAGCTTCATGTCTTGGGCATCCATCCCTGGAATTCTTAATGCCAATGCATAAATGATACGATATATGATAGCTCCGAGTACAACGGCAATCGTTGCACGGAATATCGTTTTCCTGCCAAAAATAGCTTCACCGATAATGACGGAGGCTAGACCGATAACGATCATACCTACACCCATATTAATGTTTGTTTGATTCGTTGAAAATGCGATTAATCCCCCCGAAGTTGCAACTAATGCATTGGACAATGAGACGCCAAGAATTGTCGTCATATGTGTATTAGCCCCGAAGCTTTTGATCATTCGTTGATTATCACCTGTTGCACGTAAGCTTAGACCAATATTTGTTTTGAAGAATACGTCTAACAGTAATTTTACTCCTACAGCCATAAGTAGACCAATCAACCATACTGGTGCACCATCAAATATATTAGCAGTATCTCTCAGAGAAAGATTGGGCTTACCCATAATTCGTAGATTAATGGAATAGAGCGCGATCATCATAATAATACCTGAAAGTAAACCATTAATTTTACCTTTAGTATGTAATAATCCTGTCATTAATCCAGCAAGTGCCCCTCCGCAAAAAGCGAATAGTAAAGAGATAATTGGTGGGTATCCATTAAGAGTCATAATAGAAGCAATCGCCGCTCCTGTAGTAAAACTTCCATCCACTGTAAGATCCGGAAAATCTAAAACTCGATAAGTGATATACACCCCAAGTGCCATTAAAGCATAAAGCAAACCACTTTCAACTGCTCCTACTAATGAATAAATCATTACTTTCCTCCTTACTCTCTAACGTATGGAGGGGATCAGTTCCCTGATCCCCTCTTCTGTATTGTATATTTATGCATTCGTTTATATTTTACTATTCAATGATATTATTTTCAGGGTGTTTAACATAAGCTTTCATAGCATCAGTTACTTCAATGCCCATTTCAGCTGCTGCTTTTGTATTAATAATAAAATCAAGATTTTGAGGTTTTGAGACTGTCATCTCACCTGGATTTTTACCATTTTTCAAAATATCTACAATCATCTGTCCAACTTCATAGCCATGATCATAATATTTGAAACCTACTGTTGCAAAAGCACCTGCTTCAACGGTATCACGATCAGAAGAAAAGAAAGGAATATCATTGTCGTAAGCAATTTGAATAATCGTATCCACTGCTTCTACAACAGTATTATCTAATGTGATATAGATAGCATCGACATTTCCAACTAACGATTGTGTCGCAATTTGAATATCTGACGAATTCACAACTGGCGCTGTAATTAATTCAATACCATGAGTAGCCAAACGAATCTTAGCAGTTTCAGCCATAATAATTGAGTTTGGTTCACCATTATTCATAACAATCCCTATTTTTTTAACATTCGGAAACTCTTTCGCAATAAAATCCATAAGTGATTCGATAGCTTCAGGACTTGAATCTGAAGCACCTGTAACATTTCCACCTGGTGCTTCCAACCTAGGTACAATCTTATCAGCAATTGGATCGGTAACTGCTGCAAATACTACTGGAGTTTCCGTAATTTCATCAATTAGAGCTAATGCACTTGGAGTAGCAATACCCACAGCTACATCTGGTTTACCTTGTTTAATCTTTTGTGATATAGGTTGAAGGTTATTATTTTCATTTTGAGCATTTTGGTAGTCAATGACTAAATTTTCACCCTCTTTAATTCCTGCATCAGCTAAAGCAGCGATAATACCATCATGAACTGCATTAAGAGATGGATGTACAGCTAATTGAGATATAGCTACTTTGTATGAACCTGAATCTTTTCCACCAGAACAAGCTGCTAATACCAAAACCATAAGCGATAAAGCAATACCTGACCATAATTTCTTCTTCAATGAAATGACCCCTCTCAAATTGCAAAAATTTTATGAATGCTTGTATATTCTTTTCACCATATTAAATGTATGAAGGTAATACGTCAATACTTCTAAGCTATAAAGGGGTGTCGTAGCAAAATATAAAAGATAATGCACCCTACAAACACAAAAAAAGCCCCCATTTGCATGGGAGCTTCTTTATAAGCAGCTTATGCTGCAGAAATATTAAGCTTGGATAGATGCAACCGCACCAGCACCAACTGTACGACCACCTTCACGGATTGAGAAGCGAGTACCTTCTTCAACCGCGATTGGAGAGATCAATTCAACAGTTACTTCGATGTTGTCTCCAGGCATAACCATTTCAGAACCTTCAGGAAGGTTTACGATACCAGTTACGTCAGTTGTACGGAAGTAGAACTGTGGACGGTAACCAGTGAAGAATGGCTTATGACGGCCACCCTCTTCTTTAGTTAGAACGTAGATTTGAGCTGTGAAGTTAGTATGTTGCTTAACAGAACCTGGTTTAGCAAGTACTTGACCGCGCTCGATATCTTTACGATCTACACCACGAAGTAGTGCACCAACGTTGTCTCCTGCTTGAGCATAGTCAAGCAATTTACGGAACATTTCAACGCCTGTTACTACAGACTTGCGAACTTCTTCTTGAAGACCAACGATTTCGATCTCGTCACCAATTTTGATTTCTCCACGCTCAACACGGCCAGTAGCAACAGTACCACGACCAGTGATTGTGAATACATCCTCAACAGGCATAAGGAAAGGCTTGTCAGTAGCACGTTCTGGAGTTGGGATATAAGTATCGACTTGATCAAACAATTCGATAATTTTATCAGCCCATGGACCGTTTGGATCTTGTAAAGCTTCACGAGCAGAACCACGGATGATTGGAGTATCATCACCAGGGAAGTCGTATTCGCTAAGAAGGTCACGAACTTCCATTTCTACTAGTTCAAGAAGCTCTTCATCTTCAACCATATCACATTTGTTCAAGAATACTACGATGTAAGGAACACCTACTTGACGAGAAAGAAGGATGTGCTCACGAGTTTGTGGCATTGGACCATCAGCAGCAGAAACTACAAGAATACCGCCGTCCATTTGTGCAGCACCAGTGATCATGTTTTTAACATAATCCGCGTGACCTGGGCAGTCAACGTGTGCATAGTGACGAGCAGGTGTTTCATACTCTACGTGAGAAGTAGAGATTGTGATACCGCGCTCGCGCTCTTCTGGAGCCTTGTCGATTTGATCATAGTCCATTGCTGCTCCACCATAACGAGTAGATAGAACTTTAGTGATTGCCGCTGTTAATGTTGTTTTACCATGATCGACGTGACCAATTGTACCGATATTAACGTGCGGTTTATTACGTTCAAATTTTGCCTTTGCCATTGAACTTAATCCTCCTCAATATAACTTTATATTTTATGTGTAAGCCGATATTAGATTATTTTATATCTAATTTCGGCTAAAATCAAACTTTACAATTGTGAAATTACTCACCTTTGTTTTTTGCAATAATCGCTTCAGCGATAGTCTTCGGAACTTCTTCATAATGAGAAAGCTCCATTGAGAATACGCCACGACCTTGAGTACCAGAACGTAGAGTTGTTGAGTAACCAAACATCTCGGACAAAGGTACCTTAGAACGAATGATTTGTGCACCACTACGAACATCAGAACCTTCAATACGTCCACGACGAGAGCTGATCATACCCATAACATCACCGAAGTATTCTTCAGGAACTGTTACTTCTACTTTCATGATTGGCTCAAGAATAATCGGCATACATTTTTCTTTAGCAGCTTTAAGTGCCAAAGAACCTGCAATTTTGAACGCCATCTCAGAGGAATCGACATCATGGTAAGAACCGTCTACGACAGTTGCTTTAATATCAACTAGTGGGTAACCAGCGACAACACCATTTTTCATTGATTCTTCAATACCAGCTTGGATTGGAGCGATATATTCACGAGGAATAGAACCACCCACAACTTTGCTTTCGAAGACAAAGCCCGAACCAGCTTCAAGCGGTTCGAATTCAACCCAACAATGACCGAATTGACCTTTACCACCTGATTGACGAACAAATTTACCTTCAACTTTCGCGCTAGCTTTGAAAGTTTCACGGTATGCTACTTGAGGAGCACCAACTGTTGTCTCAACTTTGAATTCACGACGCATACGATCAACTAGTACTTCAAGGTGAAGCTCACCCATACCAGCGATAATCGTTTGATTCGTTTCTTCGTCAGTGTAAGCACGGAACGTTGGATCTTCTTCAGCAAGCTTAGAGATTGCAATACCAAGTTTATCTTGGTCAGCTTTCGTCTTAGGCTCGATAGCGATTTGAATAACTGGATCAGGGAAATTCATGGATTCAAGGATAATTGGTGCCTTTTCATCACATAATGTATCACCAGTCGTAGTATCTTTCAAGCCTACTGCAGCTGCGATATCACCAGAGAATACTTCTTGAATCTCTTGACGACTGTTCGCATGCATTTGTAGAATACGACCAACACGCTCACGTTTGCCTTTTGTAGAGTTCAACACGTAAGAACCTGATGCAAGAACACCAGAATATACGCGGAAGAACGTCAAACGACCAACGTAAGGATCCGTCATAATTTTGAAAGCAAGTGCGGAGAATGGCTCAGAGTCGTCAGAATGACGAACATCTTCAGTACCATCTTCCAATGTTCCTTTAATGGATTCAATGTCAGTTGGCGCAGGTAGGTAATCTATTACTGCGTCAAGAACCGATTGAACACCTTTGTTACGGTAAGAAGAACCTGCTACTACAGGATAGATCTTAGTTTCACAAACGCCTTTACGAAGTGCAGCTTTGATTTCTGGAATTGAAATTTCTTCGCCTTCCAAATACTTCATCATCAACTCTTCGTCAAGCTCTGAAACTTTTTCTACTAATTCTGCACGTAGCTCTTCAACTTGATCCGCATATTCTGCAGGAACTTCACCAACAATTGGATCTTTACCAAGATCATCAACATAAGTATAAGACTTACGTTCGATAATATCGATAACACCGATGAAGTCATTCTCAGCACCCATAGGTACTTGAATAGCTACAGCATTAGCATTTAGACGTTCACGCATGTCCTTAATTACGTTTAAGTAATCAGCACCGATGATGTCCATTTTGTTAATGTAAGCGATACGAGGAACCCCGTATTTATCCGCTTGACGCCAAACAGTTTCGGATTGTGGCTCAACGCCTTCTTTGGCACTGAATACGCCTACAGCCCCGTCCAATACACGAAGGGAACGTTCGACTTCAACTGTAAAGTCTACGTGACCCGGTGTATCAATGATATTAACACGGTGATCTTTCCAAGCAGCTGTTGTTGCAGCAGAAGTGATTGTGATACCACGCTCTTGCTCTTGCTCCATCCAGTCCATTGTAGCAGATCCTTCATGAGTCTCACCAATTTTGTGAGTACGGCCAGTGAAGTATAAGATACGCTCAGTCGTTGTTGTTTTACCCGCATCAATATGTGCCATGATACCGATATTACGTGTATTTTCCAAGGAGAACTCTCTTTTTGCCATTGAATTTTCCTACTTTCGTTGTTTATCCTACCAACGGTAGTGTGCGAATGCTTTATTAGCTTCCGCCATCTTGTGTGTATCTTCGCGTTTCTTCACAGCTGCACCAGTGTTGTTCGATGCATCCATGATTTCAGCAGCCAAACGTTCTTCCATCGTTTTCTCACCGCGGTTACGGGAGTAGTTAACCAACCAACGTAATGCTAGAGCAGTACGACGTTCAGGTTTAACTTCGATAGGCACTTGATAGTTAGTTCCACCTACACGGCGTGCTTTAACCTCAAGTACAGGCATGATGTTCTTCATTGCTGCTTCAAAAACTTCCATTGGATCATTTCCAGAACGTTCTTGTACCAATTTGAATGCATCATAAAGAATCGTTGCAGCCGTGCCTCTTTTACCGTCCAACATGATACGATTAATTAGACGAGTTACCAATTTCGAATTATACATCGGATCTGGTAGTACATCGCGTTTTGTTACAGGACCTTTGCGTGGCATTAGAAGTCCCCCTTTCTTCAATAAATAATTTGTGTTGGTCTAACATTACTCCGAGTTGGAGTTGCCATTATTTTTTAACTTTAGGACGTTTAGCACCGTATTTAGAACGAGCTTGCATACGGTTGTTTACACCTGCAGTATCAAGTGCACCACGAACGATGTGATAACGAACCCCTGCTAAGTCTTTTACTTTACCACCACGGATAAGTACCACGCTATGCTCTTGAAGGTTATGTCCGATACCTGGAATGTACGCTGTAACCTCTAAACGGTTAGTTAGACGTACACGCGCATATTTACGAAGCGCGGAGTTTGGCTTCCTTGGAGTCATAGTACCTACACGAGTACATACACCACGTTTTTGTGGAGATCTACTTTCAGTAATCTCACGTTTAAGAGCGTTAAACCCTCTTTGTAGTGCTGGTGATTTTGATTTATAAACTTTAGCTTGGCGTCCTTTACGAACTAGCTGGTTAATTGTTGGCATGTTGCCACCCCCTTCCCATAATTATGTCATTTATATTGGTAGACATCTCACCTAAATTCAAGCCCACAGATCCAGGCGGTTCATAATGAAGTTGCATATACCCATACCCGACCATTAGGCGCACTCCGATATATTATCATTAAATAGTAGGTTATGTCAAGCACTGGGTCATTACACTATCAATTATTTTTGTTAACTATGGTCATCTTATCTTATATAAAAAAGCGATAAATTCTCAGTCACGAAAATATGACGAGAATTTATCGCTTTATGTCATAGCAATTAAGCTTTTTCTACAGTTACTGCTTCACTTTTTCCATTTGAAAGAACTGCTGTTTCCGCATTCTCTTCCATTCCTTTGAAGCGAATATTACGGTAACGCTGCATACCTGTACCGGCAGGGATTAGCTTACCGATAATAACATTCTCTTTAAGACCAAGTAATTGGTCCACTTTACCTTTAATTGCTGCATCAGTAAGAACACGCGTTGTTTCTTGGAATGACGCTGCAGACAAGAAGGAATCCGTTTCAAGAGATGCTTTCGTAATACCAAGTAATACAGGTTTAGCAATAGCTGGATCTTTACCTGTAAGAATGGCATCAAGGTTAGCCGCTTCATATTCATGCATATCGACGAATGAACCAGGTAATAGCTTAGTGTCACCCGCAATAACGATACGGATTTTACGTAGCATTTGCTTAATCATAACCTCGATATGTTTATCATTGATTTCTACACCTTGGTTACGATATACGCGTTGTACTTCTTGTAAAATATAGTTTTGCACGCCACGAATACCTTTAATACGCAACATATCTTTAGGATCGATAGAACCATCAGTAAGTTCATCCCCTGCTTCAACATGCTGACCTTCTGTTACGCGAATACGAGATCCGTAGGTAACAGGGTATTCTTTGGATTCTGCTTCACCTTGAATTTCAATAACACGACGATCTTTTGTTTCGTGAATTTTCTTCACAACACCATCAAGCTCGGAAATAAGTGCTTGACCTTTAGGATTACGTGCTTCGAATAACTCTTGGATACGTGGAAGACCTTGTGTAATATCATCTCCGGCTACACCGCCTGTATGGAACGTACGCATCGTCAACTGTGTTCCTGGCTCACCGATAGATTGAGCTGCGATAATACCAACCGCTTCACCAATCTCAACATGCTTACCAGTCGCAAGGTTACGACCATAACATACTTTACATACGCCGTGACGAGCACGACAGCTTAGTACAGAACGAATTTGAAGTTTTTCAACACCAGCTTCAACGATTGCTTCAGCTTTATCTGCATCGATTAACTCATTACGATTAACTAGAACTTCACCTGTTTGCGGATGACGAACAGTTTCGAATGAATAACGACCTTCAATACGGTCAAATAGGTCTTCAATAACCTCTTTACCGTCTTGAATTTTGCTAACGATAAAGCCTTTATCTGTACCACAATCTTCTTCACGTACGATAACGTCTTGTGCAACGTCAACTAGACGACGAGTTAGGTAACCTGAATCGGCTGTACGTAACGCTGTATCGGCAAGACCTTTACGCGCTCCGTGAGTAGAGATAAAGTACTCAAGGACAGTAAGACCTTCACGGAAGTTAGATTTGATTGGTAACTCGATAATACGACCAGATGGATTGGCCATTAGACCACGCATACCACCTAGTTGTGTAATTTGAGATTTATTACCACGGGCTTTAGAGTCAACCATAAGCATGATGTTATTATAGCGATCCATAGATTTCATTAGGACTTCTGTAATTTCATCCTTACATTTACTCCAAATTCTAATGATACGGTCATAACGCTCTTCATTCGTAATAAGACCACGACGATATTGGTTCATAACTGTTGCTACTTTATCTTCAGAAAGCTTCATAATGCCAGCTTTTTCTACTGGAATAATGATATCTGACACGCCGATAGTAATACCAGCTTTAGTAGAGTAAGTGAAACCAAGCTCTTTGATCAAATCAAGAATAACAGACGTTTTCGTTGTATGATATTTACGGAAACATTCCGCGATAATTGTTCCAAGGTAGTCTTTGCCTACCGCAGGAGCTATCGGGAAATCATTCATAATTTTTTGAAGGTCAGCACCTTTTTCATAGACGAAATAGTTATCAGGGATACCATTAATCAAGTTAGCTTTAGTCGCTTCATTGATATAAGGGAATTCCGATGGGAATATTTCATTGAAAATAACTTTACCTACTGTTGTACAAAGAAGTGCTGCGTTTTGTTTTTCTGTAAAGCTTGTTTTGTTCAAAGCTTTAGCAGGAATAACAATACGAGCATGAAGAGCTGCGGCACCACGTTGATAAGAAGATACAACTTCATTCACCGTAGCATAGATACCGCCACTACCTTTAGCTTCATTGTTATCCATTGTAAGGTAATAAGAACCTAGAACCATATCTTGAGATGGAGTAACGACTGGCTTACCATCTTTCGGGTTCAAGATATTACCAGAAGCAAGCATAAGCATACGCGCTTCAGCTTGAGCTTCAGCAGACAATGGAACGTGAACCGCCATTTGGTCACCATCAAAGTCAGCGTTATAAGCTGTACATACTAATGGATGCAATTTAATTGCACGACCTTCAACAAGAATCGGTTCAAAAGCTTGAATACCAAGTCTATGCAATGTTGGAGCACGGTTTAACAGAACTGGATGCTCTCTAATTACTTCTTCAAGTACATCCCATACTTCTGCACTTACGCGTTCAACTTTACGCTTAGCACTCTTAATGTTATGTGCTAGACCTTTGTTAACAAGTTCTTTCATAACGAAAGGCTTGAACAATTCTAGCGCCATCTCTTTTGGTAGACCACATTGGTACATTTTCAATTCAGGACCTACAACGATAACCGAACGACCAGAATAGTCAACACGTTTACCTAGTAAGTTCTGACGGAAACGACCTTGTTTACCTTTAAGCATATGAGATAGTGATTTCAATGGACGGTTACCAGGACCCGTTACAGGGCGGCCACGACGACCATTATCGATCAACGCATCAACAGCTTCTTGAAGCATACGTTTCTCATTTTGCACAATAATATCAGGAGCACCAAGATCAAGAAGACGTTTCAGACGGTTATTACGGTTAATAACACGACGATATAGATCATTCAAGTCAGATGTAGCAAAACGACCACCATCTAATTGAACCATCGGACGAAGTTCCGGAGGAATAACAGGAAGTACATCCATAACCATCCACTCAGGCATATTACCGGAATTACGGAATGCTTCAATAACTTCAAGACGTTTGATCGCACGATTACGACGTTGGCCTTGAGCAGTACGCAATTCTTCCTTCAACGATTCCAGATCACGCTCAATGTCGATATCTTGTAGTAATTTTTTCACAGCTTCTGCACCCATGCCCGCATGGAAACCATAACCGTATTTTTCACGGTAGCTACGATATTCCTTCTCGGACAATAGTTGTTTTTTCTCCAATGGAGTTTCACCAGGATCAGTTACAACATATGATGCAAAATAGATAATCTCTTCAAGCGAACGAGGAGACATATCAAGCGCAAGACCCATACGACTTGGAATACCTTTAAAGTACCAAATATGAGTGACAGGCGCTGCTAATTCAATGTGTGCCATACGTTCACGACGTACTTTCGCACGAGTGACTTCAACGCCACAGCGATCACAAACTACGCCTTTATAACGTACACGCTTGTATTTACCGCAATGACATTCCCAGTCCTTTGTTGGTCCGAAAATCTTTTCACAGAAAAGACCTTCTTTCTCCGGTTTCAACGTTCTATAATTGATGGTTTCCGGCTTTTTAACCTCTCCGCGGGACCATGAGCGAATCTTGTCTGGCGATGCCAAACCAATTTTCATATACTCGAAGTTGTTCACGTCCAACAAGGAGCAACCCTCCTTCGTCATGTATGACTATGTCTTATTAAGCACCAAACTTCAATCAGTGAGAATACTCTCTACACTGACTGAAGCTTAGGTTGTGCTTTGTGAAATTATGCTAAATCAACATTTTCTTCGTCTTCTTCAGCAGGTTGTTCCTCTTGCAATGCTACTTTACTAGAAGCTACAGGAGCCGTCTCGAATGCTTCAACTTCGACATCTTCAAGGTTAAGCTTTTCGCTTGTACCATCGTCGTCGTCATCCATCTCTTTCATTTCGATCTCTTCTTCGTTTTCCGATAGGATCTTAACGTCCATACCTAAGCTTTGAAGTTCCTTAATTAATACTTTGAATGACTCTGGAACACCTGGTTCTGGAACATTTTCACCTTTAACAATCGATTCGTATGTTTTCACACGACCAACCACGTCATCGGATTTAACCGTAAGAATTTCCTGCAGTGTATATGCAGCACCGTATGCTTCCAGTGCCCATACTTCCATCTCACCAAAACGCTGTCCACCAAATTGAGCTTTACCTCCAAGTGGCTGTTGTGTAACAAGTGAGTAAGGACCAGTAGAACGAGCATGGATTTTATCTTCAACCATATGTGCCAGTTTGATCATATACATGACGCCAACTGTAACTTCACGTTCAAACTCATCACCAGTACGTCCATCATAAAGAATAGTTTTACCACTACGGTTCATACCAGCTTCTTCCATAGCGTCAAACACATCTTCTTCATTCGCTCCATCGAATACTGGAGTTGCAGCATGAATACCAAGCAATTTACAAGCCATACCTAAGTGAACCTCAAGCGCTTGACCGATGTTCATACGTGACGGTACACCTAGCGGGTTAAGAACAACCTCTACTGGCGTGCCATCTGGTAAGAACGGCATATCTTCTTCTGCCATAATACGTGCGATGACACCTTTGTTACCGTGACGTCCCGCCATTTTATCGCCTTCAGAGATTTTACGTTTTTGCGCAATGTACACACGTACTAGATGATTAACTCCCGGTGGAAGCTCATCGCCATTTTCACGAGTAAATACTTTGACATCAACAACGATACCAGTCGTACCATGCGGTACACGTAGAGAAGTATCACGAACTTCACGAGCTTTCTCACCAAAGATCGCATGTAGCAGACGTTCTTCAGCAGTAAGTTCCGTCACACCTTTAGGCGTAACTTTACCAACTAGAATGTCACCAGAATTGATCTCAGCACCAATACGGATAATACCGCGCTCATCAAGATTGCGAAGTGCATCTTCACCAACGTTAGGAATATCGCGAGTAATTTCCTCTGGTCCAAGCTTCGTATCACGTGCTTCAGATTCATACTCTTCAATATGAATAGATGTAAACACATCTTCTTTAACTAGTTTTTCACTAAGTAGAATAGCATCCTCATAGTTATAACCTTCCCAAGTCATAAACGCGACAACCACGTTACGACCTAGAGCCAATTCACCCTTCTCAGTAGAAGGACCATCCGCAAGAATATCACCTTTTTTGACGATATCACCTTTACGAATTAGTGGACGTTGGTTAATACAAGTACCTTGGTTAGAACGCATAAATTTATGAATCTTATGTCTAACTAGATCACCTTGTACTTCCTTACCGTCTACGATTTCTACACGACGAAGCAGAATCTCATTCGCTGTTGCACGTTCAATAACACCATCGAATTGGGCTACAACACATACACCGGAATCTTTCGCTGCCTTATGCTCCATACCCGTACCAACAAGTGGTGATCTCGGGATAAGCAAAGGTACAGCTTGACGTTGCATGTTCGATCCCATTAGCGCACGGTTGGAGTCATCGTTCTCTAGGAATGGAATCAACGCTGTTGCAACGGAAACGACTTGCTTAGGCGATACGTCCATATAGTCAACACGGCTACTTGGCATCGTTAAGATGTTATCCGCTTGTTTATTGAAACGTACAATCGTTTCTTTATCAGCAAATCTACTATCATCAGTAAGCGGTGCATTCGCTTGTGCAACAATATAGTTATATTCCTCATCGGCAGTCATGTAAGTGATACGCTCAGTTACAATGCCTGTTTCTGGGTCAACCCAACGATATGGCGCTTCAATGAAACCATATTCATTGATCCGTGCATATGTTGATAAGGAGTTGATCAAACCGATGTTCGGTCCCTCTGGCGTTTCAATCGGACACATACGACCATAGTGAGAGTTATGAACGTCACGCACTTCAAAGCCTGCGCGTTCACGCGTCAAACCACCGGGTCCTAGTGCAGATAGACGACGCTTATGCGTCAATTCCGCTAGTGGGTTTGTTTGGTCCATAAATTGAGACAATTGAGAAGATCCAAAGAACTCCTTAATCGATGCAATAACAGGACGAATATTAATTAACGCTTGAGGCGTAATCGCATTCGCGTCCTGAATCGACATTCTCTCACGAACAACACGTTCCATACGAGAAAGACCGATACGGAATTGGTTTTGTAGCAATTCACCAACTGAACGCAAACGACGGTTACCTAGATGGTCAATATCGTCTACATCGCCTACCCCTTGTAATAAGTTAAGGAAGTAGTTGATAGAAGAGATAATATCTGCTGGCGTAACATGCTTCACAGATTTATCAATAATACCGTTAGCGATAATTTTAATAATTTTGCTTTCATCATTAGGAGCATACACACTAATCGTTTGAAGTGGAATATCATGAGATTCTAACACACCGTTACCAACGGAATATGTTTTGAAGCCGATATCTGATTCAAGACGATCAAGAATTTGGTCAAGCAAACGACGGTCAATCACTTGTCCCTTTTCAGCAACAATTTCACCAGTCGAAGCATCAATCAAATCTTCTGCAAGGCGTTGATTGAATAGACGATTCTTAATGTGAAGCTTCTTATTAATCTTGTAGCGACCAACATTAGCTAAATCATAGCGTTTCGGATCGAAGAAACGAGCAACAAGCAAGCTTCTAGCGTTATCCAATGTTGGTGGTTCACCTGGACGAAGACGCTCGTAGATTTCAATCAGAGCTTTCTCTGTTGAATCTGTGCTATCTTTATCGAGTGTGTTACTGATGTATTCATCGTGACCAAGAAGATCAAGAATTTCCGCATCCGTACCAAAACCAAGCGCACGAAGAAGTACTGTTACTGGGATTTTACGAGTACGGTCAATACGAACGTAGACGATATCCTTAGCATCAGTTTCAAGTTCAAGCCAAGCACCACGGTTAGGAATTACAGTAGCCGTGAATACCCTTTTACCATTTTTATCAACTTTAGCGCTGAAATACACACTCGGGGATCGAACCAATTGGCTAACGATAACGCGTTCCGCCCCGTTAATAATAAACGTGCCGGTTTCCGTCATTAGTGGGAAATCACCCATAAAGACTTCTTGTTCCTTAACCTCGCCTGTCTCCTTGTTAATTAAACGCACTTTCACACGTAAAGGAGCTGCAAATGTAACATCCCGTTCTTTCGATTCATCGACTGAATATTTCGGTTCACCCAAGCTGTAATCAATAAATTCAAGCGATAGATTGCCCGTAAAGTCCGAAATCGGAGAGATATCCTGGAATAACTCAATCAAGTCATTGTCCAAAAATTTCCCGTACGATTTTTGTTGGATTTCAATCAGGTTCGGGACTTCCAGCACCTCTTTGATTCGACTGTAGCTCCTACGAGTACGTCGACCATACTGAACAAGTTGTCCTGCCAACTTAACCTCACCCCTCATGTCTGTCTAACAGCAACGAAATTTTCACAGCTGTTGCGATAACTACAACTTAGCACTGTAGGTATCATAAAAATAAAGAAAAGCCCTTATCGAATACGTTCGAAAAAAGAGCATGTTTCTGGCAGTTAACCATCCGTTACGCGATAACGAAGGTCATATCAAGTAATTTTGCCCAAATTCTTACTGTTTACACCAAAAATACCAAATTATTTAATTTACGCGTATAATTCG
Organism: Paenibacillus sp. Y951; assembly: GCF_056786395.1. Classification (NCBI taxonomy): domain Bacteria; kingdom Bacillati; phylum Bacillota; class Bacilli; order Caryophanales; family Paenibacillaceae; genus Paenibacillus; species Paenibacillus sp. Y951. The sequence continues at coordinate 49,353 of NZ_JBXCIY010000019.1, forward strand.
GCACTTGACACTTTAGTTAACTAAAGAGATTATAAGCAATTTTATGCTGACATTCCATAATACTAACATACTAGAAATGTCAAGTCAAATGTTTTCGTGTCTTTTCAGTATAATTTTCATAAAAATGTTATTTAGCTTTTATTGCCCTGAAAATGCGGTATCCTTTATCCTTGGTCACTTCTTCAACTTCTCCAAATAATTGCTCTAATTTTTCATATGCTGAAGGAGCACCTTGTTTCTTCTGAATAACAATCCACATACTTCCACCAGCATTAAGTAGGTCATAACCTTCTTCAAAAACTCGGTGTACAACTACTTTACCTGCACGAATAGGCGGATTACTTATAATACAATCGAAGTGTTGATCTTTCACCGCTTCATAGAGATCACTTTGTAACACCGTTACATTATTCACTCCATTTTGTTTTGCATTAGCTTTGCTAAGTTGTACCGCTCGCTCATTAATGTCAATCATCGTAATATGACCTTCCGGCGCGAGTTTAGCTGCAGTAATTCCAATCGGGCCATAGCCACAACCTACATCTAATACGGTAGCATTCTCAGCAAATTGCATCACTTCTATTAACACTTGACTACCGTAGTCAACACCAGATTTTGAAAATACTCCCGCGTCAGTAGCCAGCTTAATCTTAAATCCTCTTAAATCGCATTCATGTTGTTGCTTAGAACTTGCTACTGTTGGTTGCTTTGAATAATAATGATTGGACAACCAGTTCACCAACCTTCAATCGTTCATATAAGAAGCCCCTTGAAACCTAGGCTTCAAGGGGCTCTGTTATACTCGCCATTAGTTAGCAAGTAGGATTGCAAAAGTTAATTACTTAACTTCTACAGATGCGCCAGCTTCTTCAAGCTTAGCTTTAACAGCGTCTGCATCTTCTTGGCTAACGCCTTCTTTAACTGCTTTAGGAGCGCCATCAACAAGTTCTTTAGCTTCTTTCAAGCCAAGACCAGTGATTTCACGAACAGCTTTGATTACGTTGATTTTAGAAGGACCAGCGTTGTTAAGGATAACATCGAATTCAGTTTGAACAGCAGCAGCAGCATCAGCGCCACCAGCAACTGCTGCAACTGGAGCTGCAGCAGTAACGCCGAATTCTTCTTCGATAGCTTTAACAAGATCGTTTAATTCTAGAACAGTCATACCTTTAATTGATTCTAAGATTTGTTCGTTAGACATGATATTACCTCCGGTAATTTTATTATTTTTTTTGGTTTGCGATGCATATTGCATCAATTGAATCTATGAAACAAAATTAAGCTTGTGCTTCTTGTTTCTCTCCAACAGCTTTAACTGCAAGCGCGAAGTTGCGAACTGGTGCTTGTAGTACGCTGAGTAGCATAGAAAGAAGACCTTCGCGAGAAGGAAGTTCTGCAAGAGCTTTAACTTGATCTCCATCAACAACTTTACCTTCAACTAGACCGCCTTTAAGTTTCAAAGCGTCATTTTTCTTAGCGAAATCGTTAAGAATCTTAGCTGGAGCAATAGCATCTTCTGCGCTGAATGCTACTGCTGTAGGTCCAGAAAGAATATCTTTAAGCGCTGAGTAATCAGTACCATCAGTCGCACGACGAACGATTGAGTTTTTCAAGACGTGAAATTCAACACCAGCTTCGCGAAGCTGTTTACGAAGTTCAGTTACTTGAGCAACGTTCAATCCGCGATAATCAGCAATGATCGTACTTGGGCTGGAAGCAAGCTTCGCAGCTACTACGTCAACTGCCTCTTGTTTCTTTTGGATAATATTAGCGTTAGCCAAACTGTACACCTCCCGTTATTGGTTTACATCCCGTGTAATTTAGAGAGATCCTATCCTCGATGCATGAGAAAGGCCCTCGCAGATTAAGCAAGGGCCATGATTCCGTCCGCTATTCAATATTCTTGAATGCTATAAACGCTTTATCATAACACCTCGGTAGGATATTTAAGCCACTTGGGCACCTACTGTCTACGGTATGCATATTCAAATTTAGTTCTTTGTTTCTTATCTATCAATTAGCGGTAGTTAGCGCTATTAACGCGAGCACCTGGACCCATTGTAGAGGAAACAGAGATATTTTTCAAGTAAACTCCTTTAGCAGAAGCTGGTTTTGCACGAAGAAGTGCATCTAGCAATGCTTGCAAGTTTTCATTCAATTTTTCTGCATCGAATGATACTTTACCGATAGGAGCATGGATTTGACCTGCCTTATCAAGACGGTATTCAATTTTACCCGCTTTGATTTCTTGAACAGCTTTAGCAACATCAAATGTTACTGTACCTGCTTTAGGATTCGGCATAAGGCCTTTACCACCAAGGATACGACCAAGTTTACCAACTTCAGCCATCATGTCTGGAGTTGCTACGCAAACATCGAAATCGAACCAACCTTGTTGGATTTTGTTAATTATATCTGTGTCGCCAACATAGTCAGCGCCAGCAGCTTCTGCTTCTTTAATTTTTTCGCCTTTAGCGAAAACTAGAACTTTTTTAGTTTTACCAGTACCGTGTGGTAGTACTACTACACCACGAACAGCTTGGTCCTGCTTACGAGGGTCTACACCCAGACGTACAGCAACTTCGACAGATTCGTCAAACTTAGCTGTTGCAGTTTTCTTCACAAGATCAATTGCTTCTTGTGGCTCATAGCTAGCTTCGCTATCAATTAGCTTAGCAGCTTCAACATATTTTTTACCGTGTTTAGCCATTGTAAATTCCTCCTAGTGTGGTTTTAGCGGAGTAACATTCAAGATGTACTCCTCCCACCTGTGAAGCAAAGCTTCACAAAGCGAGATGTCGTCCGACATCAGCGTTACAACTTCATCGACTAGTCGACGATTGTAATACCCATAGAACGAGCAGTACCTTCAACCATAAGCATTGCTGATTCTACAGTAGCAGCGTTAAGGTCAGGCATTTTAGTTTCAGCGATTTCGCGAACTTTATCACGTTTAACCGTTGCAACTTTTTTCTTATTCGGCTCACCAGATCCTTTTTCGATTCCAGCCGCTACACGAAGCAATACTGCTGCCGGTGGCGTTTTAGTTTCGAATGTAAAGGAGCGATCCTCGAATACTGTAATAACAACTGGAATAATCAATCCAGCTTGGTCTGCTGTACGAGCGTTAAACTCCTTACAGAATGCCATGATGTTCACACCCGCTTGTCCTAGAGCAGGACCAATTGGTGGCGCCGGATTAGCTTTACCAGCAGGAACTTGAAGCTTGACCAATTTAATGACTTTCTTTGCCATGATGTACACCTCCTTGACTAGATATACAGATGCTCTCGCGAACATCCGTTTGAGAACCCATCTAATAAATTAGATTTTTTCCACCTGAGTATAATCCAACTCAACCGGGGTTTCTCTACCAAACATGTTGACGTGTACCTTGAGCTTCGCTTTGTCGAGCAGAATTTCTTCCACCGATCCGACAAAATCTGCAAAAGGACCTACTTTGACGCGAACAGTTTCTTTTAGCTCGAACTCAATCTTCTGCTTCGGCTCATCCATTCCCATGTGCTTAAGAATTTGTTCCACTTCTTCAGGCAACAATGCGGTAGGTTTCGAACCTGAACCCGTAGACCCTACAAAACCCGTAACTCCAGGTGTATTACGAACGACATACCATGAATCATCAGTTTGAACCATCTCGACTAGAACGTATCCAGGATAAACCTTGCGTTGGACGATTTTTTTCTTGCCGTCCTTCTCCACGATCTCTTCTTCCATTGGCACAAGAACACGGAAAATCTTATCTTCCATATTCATTGATTCAACGCGACGTTCCAAATTAGCTTTCACTTTGTTCTCATAACCGGAATACGTATGCACGACGTACCATCTTTTTTCCATCACAAATCCACCTTTGGGCCTTCTCAGACAATTAGATTTACGAGAGCTGAAATCCCGATGTCTAGAAGCCAGAAGTAAATCGTCACAGCCACAACCGTCACCAAAACAACGATAGAATAGCTAGTTAATTCCTTGCGATTAGGCCATCGAACTTTCTTCAACTCTGCCCAACTGTCAGCAAAAAAACTAAACGTCGTACTAAAGCTCTGTTTCACTTTTGCTAAAAATGTCACGGTCACACCTCCCATTGACTATCTCGTCTCGCGATGAGGAGTCTGCTCGTTACAAAACTTGCAAAACTTCTTCAACTCGATGCGGTCGGGGTGATTGCGTTTGTTCTTAGTTGTCGCATAGTTTCTCTGTTTGCAGTTTGTGCATGCCAGCGTGATAATAACCCGCATTGAATAACACCTCCCGAACTGCTTAAAAATAAGAAGCAAAAAGCTCAATTTCTATGCCCTGTGTCGATTTCGCCATAACGAAAAAACCTTTTCCAAGGCCTACCTTAACATTTTAGCATAAGGCATCCGTCATGTCAATGCAAAACAACTCTCTCGGGCGTGCAATATACTTTTTTTTCAAAGTTGTTTCGCTATACTTTACTTCTAGCTTTATCAACTCTCGTCCATCTAGTATATTCCAATTACTGCACTTATTAAACCAACGGACTGTCTTTGGTATCTGAAAGTTTCAGACACCAAAGACAGTCCGTTATTCCTTAATTTATAGATACTACGTATGATTCAATATGATAGCTGTCATAGTTGGTCCGATGTGTCGCGTAATTCTAAATACTTTTCAAGTTTACGTTTCACCCGCTGCAAAGCATTATCAATCGATTTTACATGACGCTTCAAATCAACAGCAATTTCTTGATATGAACGACCATCTAGATAAAGCATAAGTACTTTGCGTTCTAAATCACTAAGTATTTCTGCCATCTTATCTTCAAGCCCTGAAAATTCTTCTTGATTAATAATTAACGCTTCCGGGTCCGACACTCTAGTACCGCATATGACATCTAATAGCGTACGGTCGGAATCTTCATCGTATATCGGTTTGTCCAAAGAAACATAGGAATTAAGAGGAATATGCTTTTGGCGAGTAGCAGTTTTGATTGCGGTAATAATCTGACGTGTAATACAAAGTTCTGCGAACGCTTTAAAGCTAGACAACTTGTCTCCCTTATAGTCACGAATCGCTTTGTATAACCCGATCATACCTTCTTGAACAATATCCTCTCGGTCGGCACCTATTAAAAAGTATGACCTAGCCTTCGCTCTCACGAAGTTTTTATACTTATTGATCAAGTATTCCAAAGCTAGACTTTCACCATTACGGACAGCTTCGATATTTTCTTCATCCGTATTATTATCATATTCGAGCGTACTCCATTCTTTGAGGTCGATACTCATACCCCATCCCTCCGGCCTGCAAGGCGTACACCGCAAGTATTATGTGTCCAAAACATAGAGTCAGTATACATGAAAATAGGCTTTTCAGTCAACCGAGATGGGCCTATTTCCTGTATATTCTATAACATAAATTGAATTTAATGGTTAATTTTCGACAAGATGCAATATTATGCTCATTCTGGCTTGTTACCGCGTCTTATTTTTTCAAGTTTTAACCATACTTCATCGTTCACTCGATTATCTATAGAATGACGCCGCTTCGCTGCAGGTTCAGTAATCGTCTGCTTAATTTCTACGTTGTTTTGCTTAATCTCGATTAGCAATTCACGAGCTGACATCCTCAGTGCACCTTGTCCAAAAATTACATGCTGCTCCGTCATATCAGATGTAGCAACATACACATTACGTCTGCGACTTGTCCATTCCTTGCAAATCCGTTCGATGCATTCATCCGCTGTTTCTTTTTCTTTCGTATAGACGACGGTTAATCTGTGCTGGCTGTATTTTGCTCCAATACCTGGCATTAAATGGGCGTCGAATATGACATATACCTGCAAGCCAGTAAACCCTTGATAATCAGCCAACATATGTAGAAGTTCATCACGAGCCTCTTCCAAGCTAATATTTTTCAAGCGAGTCAGCTCAGGCCATGCTCCGATCATATTGTAGCCATCAACAAGTAGCACATCATTACGTCTATGTAACATAGCTATAAGCCTCTACGTTGTCTTAGCACCTCATACATTAGCACACCTGCTGCGACTGATGCGTTTAACGAATTCAATCGACCAGCCATCGGCAGCTTCACTAGGAAATCACATTTCTCTTTGATCAAACGACCCAATCCATTACTTTCATTACCGATGACAAGCGCAAGCGGCATATCGAATTTATTAGCATATACATCAGCAGCTGCACCTACATCTGCACCCGCAATCCATACGCCCGCTTCTTTCATCACTTCAATCGTTTGTGCCAAATTCGTTACGCGTGCAACCGGTATATGCTCTGCAGCACCTGCTGATATTTTCAAAACAGTAGCTGTTAAGCCTGCTGAACGACGCTTCGGAATAATAACACCGTGCACTCCTGTACATTCCGCAGTTCTAATGATGGAGCCCAAGTTATGCGGATCTTCAATTTCATCAAGAATAATAAAGAGTGGAACTTCACCCTTTTGCGCTGGAATTGCGAGCAAATCTTCTAGCTCGATATAATCAACCGCCGCTGCCTGTGCGACAACACCTTGATGGGTTACTCCAGGGACAAGTTGATCTAGTTTGCGCTTATCCACAAACTGAATGATGATCCCATTTTTTTTCGCTTCTCCAAGAATGGAGCTCGTAACGCTTTTTTGAGCCCCTTCCGCAATCCATATCTTATTAATTTCACGACCTGAGCGCAATGCTTCCAGTACAGGATGCTTTCCAGCAATCAAGCCTTCTGTATTATGAGTCTCTGACATGTTGTTCACCCTTTCGTACTACTTCGATGTTGAGTAATCTTCCTGTGTTACTTCGTTTTTAAATCCGCTTTAGAACTACCCCTAAAATGAAGGTTCAAAAAGTGGGCTTTCAGAATCGAGAAGATGGAGTTAATTTTAGGAAGGAGGACGCTCCAGTGTACGTAGTTGGTACACGAGTCCCGGACTTCCCAAATTCACTTCATATTCGACGTCGACTAAGCTGCGTTAGCCTAATCATCGTTATCAAAGTCCACTTTTTGAACTACCCTCTATGCCGATTTCTAGTAATTGTCCTAGCCGCTCGACATGTCCTTCAAAATACAAATAACCAACTAACGCTTCCAATGCTGTAGCATGGCGATAATCTAACATATCGGCATTTTTCGGAGGATTGCCTGACTTACTGTTACGACCGCGTCGAACAATATCTGCTTCTTCCTCTGTAAGATGTGGCTGCCATTTTTCCAGCATACTGCGTTGTGCCTTGGCAGACACAAATTGCGTAGCCTCTTTGTGCATATGATGTGACTTATGATTGGGTAAGGAAATCAAATATTGTCGTACCATCATCTCATATACAGCATCGCCCATATAGGCTAATACTACAGGTGAGACGAGGTTCGGTGATTTGCTTGGCTGATGAAATGCAAATGGATTATCCATAATTCACGCTCACTTACGGCGCCAGCGAATACCTTGTGGAGTATCCTCTAGTACGATATTTAGTTCATTAAGCAAATCGCGAATTTCATCTGCTCTGGCCCAATTTTTCGTGGCTCTTGCTTCTGTACGTTCTACAATAAGCTGTTCTACCTGTTCATCTAAATTATCCGCTTCAGCTTGCTCAGGCAATAAACCAAGAACATTATTGAATGTCAGGAATAACTCCCTAATAGCTTCAATAGATGAGTAACTTAGGGTTGAATCCTGTAGCTTCGTATTTGCAAGTGCCACTAAATCAAATAATGCGGTAATGGCATCAGACGTATTGAAGTCATCATCCATTTTACTATTGAAATTCTGTTTCACTCGCTCTAATTCAGTCTGTAATTGCGTTTCTACAGTCCCTTGCTCTTGATCCTTGGCAATTTCCAGACGGTGAAGCACATTATTATAACCATTGGTAATCCGCTCAACGCTATTAAGCGCTTGTGCAATCGTATCATCACTAAAGTTCAATGGGCTGCGATAATGAGTAGCAAGCATGAAGTAACGGATCACTTGCGGTTTAACCTTTTTCACAATTTCACGAACAGTAATGCCATTACCAAGTGACTTCGACATTTTCTCATTGTTAATATGAATGTAACCATTGTGCATCCAATAACGAGCAAGCGGCTCTCCTGTTAAGCACTCTGATTGCGCAACCTCACACTCGTGATGCGGAAATTGTAGATCAAGTCCACCACCATGAATATCGAGTGTATCTCCCAAATATTTGCGAGCCATCGCTGAACATTCAATATGCCAGCCTGGACGCCCCTTACCCCATGGACTATCCCAACTAATTTCGCCTGGCTTAGCTGATTTCCATAGTGCAAAATCTTGTTCGCTCGCCTTGCGCTCATCAAGCTCCACACGAATACCATGCTGCAATTCATCCAGGTTTTGATGCGATAGCTTACCATAGTCAGGGAATGTCGACGTACTGAAATAGACATCTCCTGCACTTTCATAAGCATGGCCCTTTTCCACTAACTGAGCAATAAATTCAACTACCTCATCAATATGATCCATCACACGCGGGTTCATCGTCGCTCGGCGGATACCAATCGCTTCAGTATCTTCATGGAATGCAGCAATAAACTTATCTGCGACTTCATTGACTGTTGTTCCAAGTTCATTGGCTTTACGAATAAGCTTATCGTCTACATCTGTAAAATTAGAAATGTAATTCACTTCAAGTCCTGTATGCTCCAAATAACGTCGGACGACATCAAAGAAAATCGCAGGACGTGCGTTTCCGATATGAATATAATCATATACCGTCGGTCCACACACATACATTCGCACTTTACCCGCTTCAATCGGTATAAATTGCTCCTTTTGACGTGTGATGGAATTATAAATCGTAACTGACATTAAAGTAACCCTCCACCCTAATTAACTACTCAGATCATTATTTTTTTCTTTTCTAAATTTCTTCAGTAAATCAATTTCTTGCTGCATTTCTCTCAGCATTTCAATAATAGGATCCGGTAACTGTGTATGATCAAGTCGATCACGAACTTTCTCACCGTTTCGTTTCACTATACGACCTGGATTACCTACAACGGTACAATTGTCTGGGACTTCCCGAAGAACAACCGCATTCGAACCAATACTAGAATTATTCCCTACAGAGAAAGAACCTAACACCTTGGATCCGGAACCAATAACAACATTATTGCCAATGGTTGGGTGTCGCTTACCTTTTTCTTTACCTGTACCGCCCAATGTCACACCTTGATAGATAACTACATCATCGCCAATGATACAAGTTTCACCGATTACGACTCCCATGCCATGATCAATAAATAAGCGATCACCAATTTGTGCACCAGGGTGAATTTCAATGCCTGTGAAAAATCTACTTACTTGAGAAATAACTCTAGCTAATGTATACCATCTTCCATTATAGCAAGTATGAGCAATACGATGTGCCCATATTGCGTGTAAACCAGAATAAGTGAAAATAACTTCAAACCGACTTCTTGCTGCTGGATCATTCTCTATTACGGCTTGGATGTCGGATCGGAAATGCCGAAACATACACGTTTCCCCCTTTTCACTTGTCAGTACGGTGCCTGCCTTCGCAGTTTATTCGACTTCGTATTTGCCATTCATCGCTTGCTGAGCTTATGCTTCCGCAATATGTTTCTTTCAGAAACATTGTAGATACTCGTGTACCAACCATGTACACTCCGTTTCTCACTTCACTAGCTTCATGTCAACTACTCGGTCCTGACAAGCGAAATATTCGATGATGCCCTCTGGCGAGTAATCCCGTGATGCACTTCTTTGGTCCGCTTCGATGATTCAACGCCGGATCTTTGATCCTGGTTGAATAGTTTCTCAATCGCGAATGCGATTGAGAAACTTCCTTGTACCCCTTCGAAGGCTAAGCATCTACCTTCAGTCGAATTATCCCCCTTGTGATACTTCGTGATCACAGTCATGCAAATTGAACTTCCTCTATGAAGAACAAAAAAGCCCCTGTAGCACATAGCGCTACAGAGGCGTCAAAGATCGCGGTTCCACTCTGTTTAATAAGAAAAATGACTACATTGATGAGCCTTCTCCTATTATCTCAACATCTTTAACGCAGATGATACGTTGTGACCTACCCTGTTCCTGCAAGAACAGATCGGGACAAAGCTCACAGGTGCAATTTCAATTATTGCGATGAAGTAATTTTCAGCCTACGTTATTCTTTTGCGATAAAAGAAAACGATGATTACCTTCTCTGAACATCGACATCTAATTTACTAATCCTGATCAGTGCTTTATGTTATTCAATAGTACATAGTATAACGAATCCCCCACATACTGACAAGCACCAGTTGTTCGCTTGTGATCACGATGAATACGCTATCGACGCTTAATCGACTTCGTAGTTGGCATTCATCGCTTGCTCCGATACTCGTGTACTACTTTGTACACTCCGTTTCTCACTTCACTAGCTTCATGCCAACTACTCGGTGCTGACAAACGAACATTCGAAGAAGCTTTTTGTTGGTATCGCTACATTGACGGTTCCAGCAAATGCTTCGAGGATTCAACGTCGGAGCTTTGCTCCTAGTTGAATGTATCACTTCATTATCAAAATTCACTTTTTGAACTACCTTACAATAAAGGTTCAAAAAGTGGGCTTTCAGAATCGAGAAGATGGAGCGCTGCTTAGGAAAGGTGGAAGCGCAAGTGTACGTTATTGGTACATGCGAACCGCACTTTCCAAGTAGCGCTTCATATTCGACGTCGACTACGCTACATGAGCATAATCATCGTTATCAAAGTCCACTTTTTTGAACTACCTTACAATCGTGCTTGTAGGCGTGCTACTACTTTATCGTGTCCAAGTAGTACAAGCGATTGGTTCAAGTCAGGTCCGTGTGTTTGACCCGTGATGGCAGCACGGATTGGCATGAATAGTGCTTTACCTTTGCAGCCTGTTGATTTTTGCACTGATTTAATCATCGCTTTAATTCCGTCCACTGTAAACTCTGCTCCATCTGCTTGTAATTCCGCTAGGAAAGCAGATAATACAGTTGGTACTGTTTCTTCTGCTAATACTTCAATAGCTTCTGCTTCGTCTTCAACTGCTTCACGGAAGAATAAAGCTGTATGCTCAATAATTTCCGATGCGCAACGCAGTTTATCTTGATGTAAAGCAACAAGATCTGTTACCCAGGACATTACTTCATCACTAGGTTGCTCCGCTATCAATCCAGCATTTTGCAGATGAGGTAGACATAACGCAACGATACGCTCAATATCTGCTTTCTTAATATATTCATTATTCATCCACGCCAGTTTTTGTGAATCAAACACAGCTGGACTTTTACTTAGACGACCCGCATCGAACACTTCAATTAGCTGCTTGCGACTATACATCTCTTGCTCACCCTCAGGTGACCAGCCTAGCAATGCGATAAAGTTAATTAATGTTTCCGGCAAATAACCTAATTTATCATATTGCTCAATAAATTGAATAATCGATTCATCTCGTTTACTTAGCTTCTTCTTGTTCTCATTCACGATTAATGTCATATGAGCAAATTGTGGCGGCTCCCAACCAAATGCTTCATAAATCATTAATTGACGAGGTGTATTAGAAATATGATCCTCACCACGTAGTACATGACTGATTTTCATTAGATGATCATCAAGCGCTACTGCAAAATTATACGTAGGTATACCATCTTTTTTCACAATTACGAAATCGCCCATTTCATTCGTGTCAAAGGAAATCGTTCCTTTAACCATATCATCGAATGTATAAGTACGCTCTGCAGGTACTCTAAAGCGAATGCTTGGAATACGACCTTCCGCTTCAAAAGCAGCTCTTTGCTCATCAGTTAGATCACGGTGCTTACCAGAATAACGAGGCGTCTCATTGCGAGCTGTCTGTTCTTCGCGCTCTTGCTCTAATTCTTCCTCTGTACAATAGCAGCGATAAGCTAAACCACGATCAATCAGATCCTGCCAATACTTATTATAAATATCTAATCGTTCAGTTTGACGGTATGGACCATATTCCCCGCCCACATCAATGCTTTCATCCCAATCGATACCTAACCATTTCAAATATTTCAACTGGCTTTCTTCTCCACCAGCTACATTCCGCTTCACATCCGTGTCTTCAATACGGATAATAAACTTTCCACCCAAATGGCGCGCGTATAAATAATTGAATAATGCCGTTCTTGCGTTACCAATATGTAGATGACCTGTCGGTGACGGTGCATATCTAACTCTAATTTCTGCTGACATATATCATTGCCTCCTAAAGCTTTTTGTTAAATTCTTATAGTTACTTCTATGCAAACAAAAATCCGCTTCGAAAGCATAGTCTTAAAACTTTTTGTTAACTTCAACTTTCAATAAAAGTTCAAAATATTCACCTACCAACACCTAACAATGAAACATCGCCCAGCAACGTGTACCGTACAAGCACACAAGCGGTCAAGTGCCCGAAACTTCCAATAAAGGTTCAAAAAGTGGGCTTTCAGAACCGAGAAGATGGAGCGCTACTTGTGGGAGGAGGAAGCGCAAATGTACGTTATTGGTACATGCGGCCCTACAATGTTTCTGCAAGAAACATACATCGGAAGCTTATGCTAAACTTTCCAAGTTCGTTTCAGATGCGACGTCGAATAAGCTACGTCAGCGTACCCTTCGTTATCAAAGTCTACTTTCTAACCAACAATACAACGGCTTGTGAGGCTATGCCTTCGCCGCGTCCCACAAACCCTAGTTGCTCTGTCGTTGTCGCTTTAACATTCACTTGAGAATGATCAGCATGTAATACATTGGCAATCACTTCAACCATTGCCGGAATATAAGGAAGCATTTTGGGCTTTTGTGCCATAATTGTAGCATCTACATTGCCAAGCTGATAGCCTTTATGCTCTACCATCTCCCATACTTTACGTAATAATTCTACACTATCCGCGTCTTTATAAGCAGCATCTGTATCAGGAAAATGTTTGCCAATATCCCCTAACGCAAGTGCACCTAGAATAGCATCCGTAATGGTATGCAACAATACATCGGCATCGGAATGTCCGAGCAGTCCTTTTTCATAAGGAATCGTCACTCCACCAATAATTAACGGACGATTTTCTACTAATTGATGTACATCAAATCCTTGTCCAATTCTAATCATCGTATATTTCCCCCTAAAACTTTTTGTGCTTCTTGATTGACTTCTAAGTAACAAAAAGTCACTTCGGAAGCATATACTTTACTTTTTGTGCTTCTTGATTGACTTCTAAGTAACAAAAAGTCACTTCGGAAGCATATACTTTACTTTTGTTCGCTTCCTGGATTGCTTCAATTGAAACAAAAAGTAGCATCGAAAGCATTAACCCTTTAATTAAGTTATCTCATTCTCCATTTTAGCAAGTAATTGCTCAGCCCAAGGCAAATCTTCCGGAGTCGTAATTTTAATATTAGTATACTCACCTTCAGATACTACTACCGGCAACCCCGCCCACTCTACGACCATTGCATCATCTGTTCCAAGTAACCCTTGCGCTAATGCCGCCTCGTGAGCTTGCAGCAGCAAGTCATGACGAAAAGCTTGCGGGGTTTGAATGGCCCACAAGCTTTTACGATCTGGGGTAGCTGTAATTACACCGTCACTGCTGACTTGCTTGATCGTATCTTTCACAGGAACGGCAAGAACTGCAGCTCCATGATCAATAGCCTTTGCACAGCATGCTTTCACTGCATGCTCAGAGACGAAAGGCCTAACACCATCATGTACCATAACCCATGGTGACTCTATATACTGCAAACCTGCGTACACGGACTGCTGACGCTCTGTACCGCCTGGTATAATAACTGTTAATTTCATTATGTTATATTGATCACGCCATTGCTCGCAACGCTCTACATCCTCAGCACCAACAACGAGCACCATTTCACTAACGTCTTCCATCATCTGAAATCGTTGTAGTGTATGTACAAGTATCGGTCTATCACCAAGTTGCAAATATTGTTTGCTTTCATGCGAGCCCATACGTGTTCCACGTCCTGCAGCTACAATTACGACACCCCAACGTTCATTCATCAAAGATACCTACCTTAAACCATACTATAATACTATAGTATTATCATACCTTGTTATTGCGCTTTTTCCAATAACTTCGGCTTAGCAAATATCATTCTTCCTGCAGATGTTTGTAATACGCTCGTTACAAGCACTTCCATCGTATGCCCAATATACTCTCTGCCGCCTTCAACTACAATCATCGTACCATCATCTAAATAGGCAACACCTTGTCCATTTTCCTTGCCATCCTTAATGACTTGCACCACAATTTCTTCTCCTGGCAGCACCACTGGCTTCACCGCATTAGCAAGATCATTAATATTAAGAACAGACACACCTTGTAGTTCACATACTTTATTCAAATTAAAGTCGTTCGTAACTACTTTGCCCGATAACACTTTAGCTAGCTTCACAAGCTTGCTGTCCACTTCGCTAATTTCTTCAAAGTCTCCTTCGTAGATGAGAACGTGAACATCTAGCTCTTTCTGAATTTTGTTCAGTATATCTAAGCCACGACGACCGCGATTACGCTTTAACAAATCAGAAGAATCTGCGATATGCTGTAATTCTTCTAGCACAAATTCGGGAATAACCAATGTCCCTTCAATAAACCCCGTCTTACAAATGTCTGCAATACGGCCATCGATAATAACGCTTGTATCAAGGATTTTATGTTCTTCATATCCTTTTACTTCACCTTGAGAAGTAACCACTTTCTGCTTTTCTAGTAACTGCCCCACGACAACCGCCAATTCATCCTGCTTACGAATACCAATCATCACACCAATATAACCACATACTAGCGCAAGCGCCACAGGTACAAGCTTCCACATTCCACCGAGCAAGGCAATAGCAGGATAGACCAGTGCAGCAATAAATAGTCCCACACATAATCCACCCATCGCCGCCAATAATTGACGAAGTGGCATTCCTTCGGTTTTACTTACGCCACTGTTCAGCAATTGCACAAGTGGCTTGGCAAATATGCTCGTTACCATCCACCCTAGAAATGCCCCAATTGCTACATTCAAGTAATAAGTGCCTGAGTGCTGTAAGAAAGGATACGCTGAATTAGACCATGCCATACTAGAATTGAACCAACTAGACATTTCGGCTCCTATCATCGCACCAATACAAATCCCTATAATAATAATCAATTTTTTCATAGGTTACCTTTCACCTCCATTACAATTATTAGCCATTTTTCGAAAGGTTAACCGTATGTTTGAAACTAAATATACACAAAGTGGAATTCCGGCGAAATAATGTTTATAATAGAGCCATAATACACTTTAAGAGGCAGGTGAAGATTTTGTCTACAAAGGAGAGTCCCTCGCTAGATCAATTTCAAGGTCAAGTATCACAACTACTTCTTAGACATCGAAGTGTGCTCGACATCATGTCCAAGTTAGATCAGACCAGTGCCGCTGTAAATCGTTCCGTTACAAAGGCAATCACCGACTGTGGTTGTATCGAATTGAATGCATCCAAACAACCTTACAATGAATTGCAATCTCTAGATGGCTCGCAATCAACGATCAAAAATCATCTCTCGGGTCAATTATGTGAGCATTGTAAAGAACTTATCGAGTCATCATTGGGCCGTAATCTCTTCTATCTCACTGCACTATGTACGCAATTACAGCTCGATCTTACGCATGTTGTCGCTACAGAGTCTACAAAATGCTCAACTTTAGGGTTATTTAATCTAACATAACAAAAAAGAGCGTACGCTACAGCAGTCAATAACGACTACACTAGCGTACGCTCTTACTATATTAGGCATGCTTTTCAGATTGCTCTTCTTCTTGAATGTTATATTGCTGTTTACGTTTCGAACGACGTCTAACTGTTTTTTTAAATCCATATAGAACATATAAGATTAAAGGAATAAAGAATATTTTTGATAAGTGCTTCTCAAAAAGAATCCCGATAATAAGCGATGCCACCACAATAATAGGAATAACCCACACCGCATTTTTCGGAATACCAATGCGTTTGAAGCTAGGATAACGAATATTACTTACCATCAACAAAGCTAACACAACAGACGTAATTATAAATACGATTGGCGCTACATCACCTTTGAACAATCCAACAGTAGCAAGTATTCCACCAGCCGCTGGAATAGGTAAGCCTATAAAATGACCTGGCGAGCCTGATTTGACGTTAAATCTTGCTAAACGAAGTGCACCACATATCGGAAATAACGCAGTCACAAACCAAGATACCATCGGTGTTACATCCTGTAATGCAACAACATACATAATAAAAGCAGGGGCTACCCCAAATGAAATCACATCTGCTAATGAATCCAATTCTTTACCAAACTCACTTTGTGCATTAAGTGCTCGGGCAACAAGGCCATCAACAGCATCTAATAGCATTGCAATTATGATCATGATTGCTGCCATACCTGAGCGATCGTTGTAAACTAATATGATTGAGATTACACCAAGACTTAAATTTCCTAGCGTAAGAATGCTCGGTATCGACTTCGTAATCATATCATCCACCTCTTTTTTCAATGCGTTCTTCTACAATAATGAATGCAATATTTTGTAGCACATTCAATTAATTGTAGGGGTTTTAGATTTGTCTGTCAATGAACACTTGCTCTTGAATGCGCTTTAAGCCATCTCTGATCGTTCTCGCTCTTACTTCTCCAATACCTTCAACGGCATCCAGATCTTCTGCTGTTGCCATTAATATAACCGAAAGCTTACCGAATTTTTCTACCAATTTATTCATAATGGAGATCGGTAGTCGCGGAATTTTGGCCAACAATCGATATCCTCGTGATGAAATTACTTCATCTGCTAACATCATACTGTTAGGATAACCAAGCAGCTTCACAATCATTGACGCTTCAAGTAATTCTTCATTACTTAATTTTTTCAAAGCAAGCTGAAATTCAGCTACTTTTCCAGCAGACGGATCTTTCATATAATCGCTAATCAGATACGCAGCTTCTTCTTCTAAACCAACAATTAACTCTTCCATTTGCATCCGAATTAATCTACCTTCAGTTCCTAATTCATTGACATAACGCATAATCTCCGTCTTTATGCGATTAAGCAGTTCTGATCGTTGAATAACATGAGCTACTTCCTGTAGCGTTACCAAATCCTCATATTCCATTGCCGACAAATTAGTAAACGCCTGACTAAGCACAGATTGATATCGTTCTAACGTACGAATGGCCTGATTCGCTTTCGTCAAAATAAATCCCATATCCTTCAAAGAATAACGCAACGACCCTTGATATAATGTAATGATATTTCGACGCTGAGAAATAGACACAACTAGTTTCCCCGTCTGCTTCGCTACACGTTCCGCAGTACGATGTCTGATACCTGTCTCTGTTGAAGGTATGCTACTGTTAGGGATAAGTTGCGTATTTGCATATAAAATACGCTTCAAATCCTCACTTAAAATAATAGCACCATCCATTTTGGCAAGCTCATATAAATAGTTGGGCGAAAAATCACAGTTGATCGCAAAACCACCATCTACAACTTCCATCACTTCCGGACTATAACCAACAACGAGTAATGCACCTGTATTCGCACGAAGCACATTTTCCAGTCCATCACGAAAAGGTGTGCCAGGTGCCACAAGTCGCAATAAAATGTTCATTTTTTCTCGTTGACTAACTTCCTTCATGTTGTTCCCCCTGTTCCAAGGCTGCTATCTATACTTGCCACTGAATTTACAACAGGATATAGCGTCTTATTTACACTACTTCTATCTTATTGAAATTCCATTAACTTCATGCATTTTCAGAGCAATATATCTAATTATGTTTTACATCCATATTATGCTTAACTATTTTACAATAACATAGAACGTAGCCACAGCATATAACTAACTGTATTCTTCCCATCAATCACTACCGCTCCTACTGTTATTTTCTGTATTACTCGAGCGCAGCTTTCAACGCTTCGGCTACGTTTTGAACACCTATTACAATAATACCTTTTGGAGGGGTCCATCCCTTTAGACTTTTCTCGGGCATAATTACCCGCTTAAAGCCAAGCTTAGCCGCTTCCTTCACTCGTTGTTCCGCTCGCGCGACAGCTCGTACTTCACCTGTTAACCCAATCTCACCAAATATGACATCATCTGGCTTAGTAGGGGCATCCTTAAAGCTAGATGCAATACATACCGCAGCTGCTAAATCTATTGCTGGCTCATCTAATTTCAATCCACCGGCTACGTTCAGATAAGCATCTTGATTCTGTAGAAACATCCCCATTCGCTTCTCAAGGACAGCAATGATTAGTGACATACGATGATGGTCAATTCCTGCAGACATACGCCTTGGCGAAGGGAAATTGGTCGGGGCAATTAATGCTTGAAGCTCGACAAGTACCGGTCTCGTCCCTTCCATACTTGCTACAACCATGGATCCAGATACACCTAAAGGACGTTCAGATAAAAATAATTCCGAAGGATTCGTTACTTCTCGTAGTCCATCCTCTCCCATTTCAAATATGCCGATTTCATTCGTTGAGCCAAAGCGATTTTTCACCGCACGTAACAGTCTGTAGGTGTGATGTCGTTCTCCTTCAAAGTAAAGCACACAGTCAACCATATGTTCTAATAAACGAGGTCCTGCGATCGCACCTTCCTTCGTAACATGACCTACTAGAACAGTAGCAA
Source organism: Paenibacillus sp. Y951 (assembly GCF_056786395.1). Classification (NCBI taxonomy): domain Bacteria; kingdom Bacillati; phylum Bacillota; class Bacilli; order Caryophanales; family Paenibacillaceae; genus Paenibacillus; species Paenibacillus sp. Y951. Next base: position 68,014 of record NZ_JBXCIY010000019.1, read on the forward strand.
TCCCTTTTTGCTTCGCAACTCGCATAAAATGGGCAGTACATTCACGAATTTGCGACACACTTCCCGGAGCTGATTCCACACTTGGATCATACACCGTCTGAATGGAGTCAACGACTAGAAAATCTGGATCGAGATTTTCAATCGATTCATTAATATGCTCCATATTCGTTTCACAAAGTACATATAAATGCTCCGTTAATGCTCCTAGACGATCTGCACGAAGCTTTGTTTGACGCACCGATTCTTCACCTGATATATATAAGACCTTGTAATCTTTAGCAGCGAGGGCATGCGATGTTTGTAACATTAGCGTTGATTTCCCGATACCAGGGTCTCCACCAACTAATATTAAAGAACCTGGAACAACCCCACCACCAAGCACTCGATTAAGCTCAACCATTTCTGTCTCAATGCGTGGCTCTTTACCTGTTTCTATCTTCATAATCGACATCGGTTTTTCTTTGCCTAGCGCACCTGTTAAGCCTACACCTTTCGTTTTGGAAACTGTTTCTTTATGTTCAACCATCGTATTCCATGACTGACAGCCTGGACATTTACCAAGCCAACGTGTTGATTCCGTACCACATTCCGTACAGGCGAACTTTATTTTAACTTTAGCCATAATATACTCCTTTAAGGGTAGTTTAAGTGGTAGTTCAAAAACGGACTTTGAACAATCACTTTGACGATCACGGTCTTTTTCTTTTATTTTAACATTAACATATAACTTTCAAAAGGGACATTAGTGAAGCATTTCACTTTGTGAAAATTGTTACTCATTGAAGTTAGAAGACTTTACTGCAGTAATCTATTCTCCAATTGTGTCCCTTATTTGCGTTAGCGATTTCACTCGGTTTTGTTCGTCAATACAAAAAAGGTGTCACTCTAGCAGGAACATCCTACTGTTGTGACACCTTAAAGTTAACTAGGTAACATTATATCCAATCAATGAGCTACACTTACTTATTCAACGGTAGCTTTTACATCCTTCACTACAACTAGTTCGCCATCTTTTTCATCAATGAGGAAGGAATCTCCTTTTTGAATAACGCCCATTAGCAAATCTTCTGAAAGACGATCTTCAATATGTTTTTGAATCGCTCGACGTAATGGACGAGCACCATATTGCGGATCATAGCCTTCTTTTGCTAAGAATTTCTTCGCTTCATCTGATAAAGTGAACTCAATTTCTTGCTCCATCAAACGTTTAGCAAGATCATCTGACATTAACGTAACGATTTTCGCAATATGCTCTTCACCAAGTGAATGAAACACGATCGTTTCATCAATACGGTTAATAAATTCTGGACGGAAGCTTTTCTTAAGCTCAGCCAATACTTTATCTCTCATCGTTGCGAACTCTCTACCAGCGTCATTTACCGCCGTAAAGCCAAGTGTAGAGTTTCTCTTAATTTGATCAGCACCAACGTTTGAAGTCATAATAATTAATGTATTGCGGAAGTCAACGACGCGACCTTTCGAATCGGTTAGACGACCATCTTCCAGCACTTGAAGTAGAATATTGAATACTTCAGGATGTGCCTTCTCGATCTCATCTAGCAATACGACAGAATATGGTTTGCGACGTACCTTCTCTGTTAATTGACCGCCCTCTTCATAACCAACATATCCTGGAGGAGCACCTACTAGTCGAGAAGTGGAGTGTTTCTCCATATATTCAGACATATCAATACGAATAACCGAATTCTCATCCCCAAACATCGCTTCAGCTAGTGCACGAGCTAGTTCTGTTTTACCAACACCTGTAGGTCCAAGGAAGATGAACGAACCGATCGGACGCTTAGGATCCTTCAATCCAGCACGAGCACGTCTAATCGCACGAGATACTGATTTAACCGCTTCTTCTTGACCGATTATGCGATCATGTAGAATACTCTCCATTTTAAGAAGACGCTCTGTTTCTCCTTCTCCAAGCTTGATTACAGGAATTCCGGTCCAGCTTGCTACAACTTGAGCAATATCCTCAGGTGTTACTTCAGAGTCTGTACGTCCTTGTTTTTCTTTCCAAAGGTTTTTCGTTGTATCTAGTTCTTCACGAATTTTTTGTTCTGTATCCCGAAGTGCTGCTGCTTTCTCGAACTCTTGGCTTTGTACAGCGGCATCTTTTTCTTTGCGAATGTTTTCAAGACGATTTTCTAATTCCTTCAAATTAGGTGGTACAGTGTATGTGTTCAATCTTACGCGAGAACCAGCTTCATCGACCAAATCAATCGCTTTATCTGGTAAGAAACGATCTGGGATGTAACGATCAGATAATTTAACTGCTTGAATGATAGACTCATCTGTAATTTTCACACGGTGATGAGCCTCATAACGATCACGCAGACCATACAAAATTTGAATCGCTTCTTCCACAGATGGTTGATCTACCGTAATCGGTTGGAAACGACGTTCCAGTGCCGCATCCTTCTCGATATATTTGCGATATTCATCAAGTGTCGTTGCACCGATACATTGCAATTCACCACGAGCTAGGGCTGGCTTCAAAATATTAGAAGCATCAATTGCTCCTTCAGCACCACCTGCACCGATTAAAGTATGCAGCTCATCAATGAACAAAATAATATTTCCTGCTTGGCGAATTTCATCCATAATCTTTTTCAGACGGTCTTCGAATTCACCACGATATTTCGTACCTGCTACAACAGAACCCATATCAAGCGTCATCACTCGTTTGTCACGTAAAGTTTCAGGAATTTCGTTATTAATAATTTTTTGTGCTAATCCTTCGGCAATCGCTGTTTTACCAACACCAGGTTCCCCAATTAATACAGGATTATTTTTCGTACGACGGCTTAATACTTGGATAACACGCTCAATCTCTTTGGAACGACCAATAACAGGGTCTAGATTACCTTCTCTAGCTGACACCGTCAAGTCTCTGGCCAATCCATCAAGTGTTGGTGTACTTACATTGTTTTGCGTATGCTGATGGCTTGATACCGCCTCGTTACTCCCTAACAATTGCAGCACTTGTTGACGAGCTTTATTCAAGCTAATGCCCAAGTTATTCAAGACGCGCGCCGCAACACCTTCGCCTTCGCGAATTAGACCAAGTAAAATATGTTCTGTTCCTACATACGTATGGCCAAGCTTGCGTGCTTCGTCCATCGATAGTTCAATAACTTTTTTCGCACGAGGCGTATAGGCAATATTGTTAGGCTGCTCTTGACCACGGCCAATTAATGCTTCCACTTCATCTTGAATTTTTTCAAGACCTAAGCCTAGTCCTTGTAAAGCTTTAGCTGCGATACCTTCACCTTCACGAATTAGACCAAGTAAAATATGCTCTGTACCAATATTGTTATGTCCCAAACGTACTGCTTCTTCTTGAGCTAACGCTAGTACTTTTTGGGCACGCTCTGTAAATCGACCAAACATCATAATGAAGCACCTCCACTTTCACCTTGTTTATTCAATTGCTCTCTAATCAGTTCGGCTCGCTTATAATCGCGATCCTCTACAGAGAGTTTTTCATTGTAACGATGCTGTAAAAATCCTGGTTGTGTCATAATAAGTAATTCGTTCAGCACATGCGGTGGAATATTCGATAATATACCGAGATCTGCCCCAAGTCGAACATCAGATAACCGTTGTGCTGCTTCCTTAGAATCTATAATAGCTGCATGTGCAAGAATTCCATAAGAGCGTTTCACACGATCTTCTACACGCCTTAATGATTCATTCATTAGCTTACGACGCGCTGCTTTTTCATGTTCAATAATTTGTTTGGCTACCCCATATAAATTGTCAATAATTTCTTGCTCGGATTGACCAAGCGTAATTTGATTCGATATTTGAAATAAATTTCCTAGTGCTTCGCTTCCTTCACCGTAAAGTCCACGAACAGCTAACCCTACTTGGGTAACTGCCGAAAGTATACGATTGATTTGTTGCGTAAGTACTAATGCGGGCAAATGCATCATAATCGATGCTCTTAATCCCGTACCAACATTGGTTGGACAAGTCGTTAAGTAGCCTTTATTCTCATCAAATGCAAATTCTGCTGCCTCTTCATAACAATCATCTATCGCATTCGCTAATTTCCATGACTCCATAATTTGAAATCCTGGATATAAACATTGTATGCGTAAATGATCTTCCTCATTGATCATAATACTAACAGCTTCATTATCACTCAAAATAACAGCACCGGCACGGGATTCATTAGCCAAATTTGGACTAATAAGATGTTTTTCAACTAACACCCTTTTATCTAATTCACTAAGATCCTTCAATAAAATAGTATTGAAATGCCCATGAGCATCTAGAGTTCCTGAATCACTAATCGCTAATAATTGTTCGAGCACTTCATTGGCTTGAGCTGTTGTCGCAAGTAGAGGAAACGGCTGATGATTAAGATTACGTGCTAAGCGAACTCTACTACTTATAACAACATCCGAATCTGGTCCTTGACCTCTCATCCAATCACTAAGTGCATCAGAAGAAAATTGATGCTCTGTCAACAAACTCACTCCTATCTATATAAATATTGTCATCTGATCATTGCTGCATCTTTCGCTCAAGCTCACGAATTTCATCACGAAGCTCAGCTGCTTTTTCAAACTCCTCAATTTCAATATTGCGATGAAGCTCACTGCGTAATTCTTCTATTTGTCTCTTACATTGAATTTTACTCCCAGAACGCTTAGGTATTTTCCCGCTATGTGTTGTGCTGCCATGAATCCGTTTAATTAGCGGATTCAATCGTTCAGAAAAAGCATGATAACAATCACTACAGCCAAACCGACCAACTTTACTAAATTGGGTGTAGCTCATCCCACATGTTTCACAACGTACAGATTCCTGCGGTGCAATATTGCTTAAGCTTTTATTACCGATCGTATCAAAATCTAAAATGCCCGATAATAGACTGTGAATAGAAAAACTATTTGGCGCGCCAGGAATACTTTCTCCCTTTTCTCTAGCACAAGCTTCGCAAATGTGAAATTCTGTCTTTTCTCCATTTATGATCTTAGTAAAATGTAACGTTGAGGGTCTCTTCCCACATTCTTGACAAGTCATCATACACAACTCCTTGCGACTTATTTCAATAATAAAGCAACCAGCATCGATTTCAATAATCTTGCTCTTAATTCATCTCGATAGGGAAGCTTTAATACCAGCGTATCTCGATGAATAGCTACACGTATTAGATTTGCTTCACGCTTTGTCATATGACCTGCTTCTTCAAGCTGATAGATAAGTCCTTCTGCATTACTTTGATCAATTTGTTTACCAATCGTTTGATCAAAATGTAATTGAATCCCTTTTAACTCAGGTAATTCAACACGTTGAATGCGAACATACCCACCACCACCGCGCTTACTTTCTACAACGTAGCCCTTCTCAAGGGTAAACCGTGTACTCATCACATAATTAATTTGAGAGGGAACACAAGAGAACTTCTCGGCCAGATCGTTGCGCTGAATCTCAACAGCACTCTCACCACTATTATCAAGCATCTGCTTTAAATAAAGTTCGATGAGATCTGAAATATTACGCAAATCAACAACCTCCTCCCAGTTCAGTTATATTGACTTTGACTTTCTTTGACCTTAACTTCATTATACAAAATATAATGTTAAGGTCAAGTTTTTTCGCTATTTATCAGATAATTCAAATAACTAAAATATTCCACTTGTATTATATGTTCAAAAAACGAGCTAACAGAACTGCCTCTTATTATTAGGATGATTCTTTATTCGTCCAAATATACCTGTGTAAACTACTATTTTTTTGCGATTCTTTTTATTCACATTCATTATTTTATGTCTGAATCGCTGCATATGTCCCTACAAAATCATAATTTTCAATTTATAATGGATTATTGGGAGTATGATGCTGTGTAAGTAGTCGTTGTTCCAACAAAAGCATTTCTTTCTACCTATATCGACAACGATAGTACTATTTGAAATATATACCAGTTTAATTTTTCTATGACTCTATACATAAAAAATTTCATTTTTCTTCATTTTAATTCCACATTTACTTTTTTATGATAATGTTTTACAATATATTTAACTTGAACTAGCACTTCATGACTACTATCATTTCTTTTAATAATTAATCTTACTATTTCAAACATCAAGAAGCAGTAGTTAACCATACTTTAAGATATTTATTTGTTTGATCGTTACCTTAACTTGTACTTACATATTAAAACATAGAGTGAGCAATTGTATTACAGTTTCATTAGTCCATTATTATTCTGTATTACGTAATTTTAGTTTCATGATTTGAATTAGAAGACTATCGTTTTCTTCAACATGAGCTTACTTGATCTATGTTCTTCGCATTACCTTCCATATCAGCCAACCTCCTCGCATCATCCATGCAAGTATTCGAACCCTCAAAAAATACTCCCCACTTCTTAGAGTAGTCAACAAGTAAAGGGATAATTCCAATTGTCATTGAAAAATGACTCTGGGATTATCCCCTTCTTTATGTAATATTAGAAAACAACAAAAAAGCCTACTGCATATGCAGTAGACTCATCCGTGCTTGGCGACGTCCTACTCTCCCAGGACCCTGCGGTCCAAGTACCATCGGCGCTGAAAGGCTTAACGGTCGTGTTCGAGATGGGTACGCGTGGTTCC
>NZ_JBXCIY010000020.1:0-74402 GCF_056786395.1 Paenibacillus sp. Y951
CCATCGGCTCCAGTCGCGCCGTCAGCTCCAGTCGCACCATCGGCTCCAGTCGCGCCGTCAGCTCCAGTCGCACCATCGGCTCCAGTCGCGCCGTCAGCTCCAGTCGCACCATCGGCTCCAGTCGCACCATCCGCGCCAGTCGCACCAGTTGCTCCAGTCGCACCATCGGCTCCAGTCGCGCCGTCAGCTCCAGTCGCACCATCCGCGCCAGTCGCACCAGTTGCTCCAGTTGCTCCAGTTGCACCATCGGCTCCAGTCGCACCATCGGCTCCAGTCGCGCCGTCAGCTCCAGTCGCACCAGTCGCACCATCCGCGCCGTCAGCTCCAGTCGCACCAGTTGCTCCAGTCGCACCGTCAGCTCCAGTAGCACCAGTTGCTCCAGTCGCACCATCGGCTCCAGTCGCACCATCGGCTCCAGTCGCACCATCGGCTCCAGTCGCGCCGTCAGCTCCAGTCGCACCATCCGCGCCAGTTGCACCATCCGCTCCAGTCGCACCAGTTGCTCCAGTCGCACCATCCGCGCCAGTCGCGCCGTCAGCACCGTCGGCACCAGTCACGCCAGTCGCGCCAGTCACGCCAGTCACGCCAGTCGCGCCAGTTGCTCCAGTTGCTCCAGTTGCTCCAGTCGCACCGTCAGCCCCAGTAGCACCAGTAGCCCCATCAGCACCGTCGGCACCAGTCACGCCAGTCGCGCCAGTCGCGCCAGTCGCGCCAGTCGCGCCAGTAGCCCCAGTAGGTCCAATCGGCCCTCCAGAAGGACCGGTTGGACCAGTAGCCCCATCATCACCAGTAGCTCCTCTAGCTCCATCAGCACCGGTAGCGCCAGTAGCTCCGGTAGTCCCATCAGCCCCAGTAGCCCCATCAGCGCCAGTCGCGCCATCAGCACCATCAGCGCCATCGGCGCCAGTAGCCCCAGCAACACCAGTAGCGCCAGCAACACCAGTAGCGCCAGCAACACCAGTAGCGCCAGCAACACCAGTAGCGCCAGCAACACCAGTAGCCCCAGCAACGCCAGTAGCCCCAGCAACACCAGTAGCCCCAGCAACACCAGTAGCCCCAGCAACACCAGTAGCCCCAGTAGGTCCAGTTGGTCCAGTAGCACCTACTGGAATTGTAGGCAATTCAATACTTACGATAGCAGAACCTTGCGTAACATTAATATCTAATGTTGTAGATTCAAAAGACAGAGTCTCACCTAATAGTAATGTTGCCGTATCTCCAGCAGGACCTTCAACAGTGAATATTAGTTGACTTGTGTCAAATTCGCCAGTCGGTCCAGTCGTTCCCGTAGCACCAGCAGGTCCAGTAGCCCCAGTGGGCCCAGCAGGTCCAGCCACAGAAATTATTTCGTAGTCTGGTGATTCACCAGGAATACCTTGAGGTGGAGCATATGTTACAACATAGAGTACTCCGTTGTAAGAAACAACTTGCCCTACTTGATAAAAAGGAGCTTCTGTTGGATCAAATGGTACGATGTCAGTAAGTCCAATTCCAGGAGGACCTTGTTCTCCAGGGTAGCCTCGAGGTCCTTGAGGACCCGGAGGCCCAGGAGGACCTGTTGGTCCACGACGACCAGGTATAGGATGAATTCCACTGATCGTTACTGCTTTAGACTTGCATTTCTTCGGTTGAAGCTTATCAATTTGTTTATTATTGGATTTTGTATCCAAAAAAACACCTCCCTATGAACTTCTATATCATACGCGGAGGGCAGTGGAAGCGTATGTGTGAATATCCTATCTTTTCGAAAAAAATAGCATAATAGTATTGTAGAATATAGTATTTAAAGATAGTTTATTAATAGGAAAGGGCTGCCGTACCGTAGTTTATACGGCGTGGCAACCCATTAATTAAAATAAATAGTTAGCTAATTGCAATACCTGCGCTAGCATATCCTGCGATGGTTGAAACTATATCCAAACCAGCAGTAACTTCTGAAGAGAATACTAATAATAGACGAGTACCTTGAGTGACGGGAATACTTAATCCAGGCGTATTGCCACTACTTATGGCACCTAGTGCAACGATTCCAGTTAGTGAGGGAGCTAATGTTACAACGGCACCAGGAACTGGGGTGAAGATATTATCAGGTGTAGTTGAACTGAATAATTGAGCAGTAATGGTAAGTGTTGATCCGAGAAGTGAAAGAGCAGCTGTTGTGCTGAAATATGCTGACATACTTGTAATTGTACCGTCTCTAGGAACTGAGAATGCCATGTTAAGAAGTAAGCCAGCAGCTCCAGTTAGGTCGATATTAGCACCAACGAGTGTTACTCCTCCTGCAGAATTTCCAAATCCAACAAGTGAATTAGTATTTAGGAGACCGCCCAAAACTGTAGTAAGTGCGACAGGTAAACCAGATGCATACGGTATAATAGCGCTTGATCCAGCAACACCAGTAGGCCCAGCAACACCAGTAGCGCCAGCAACACCAGTAGCGCCAGCAACACCAGTAGCGCCAGCAACACCAGTAGCGCCAGCAGGTCCAGTAGCGCCAGGTGCACCAGTAGCACCATCAGCACCAGCGGCGCCAGTAGCTCCATCAGCACCAGCGGCACCAGTAGCTCCATCAGCACCAGCGGCACCAGTAGCACCATCAGCACCAGCGGCGCCAGTAGCACCATCAGCACCAGCGGCACCAGTAGCTCCATCAGCACCAGCGGCACCAGTAGCTCCATCAGCACCAGCGGCGCCAGTAGCACCATCAGCACCAGCGGCACCAGTAGCTCCATCAGCACCAGCGGCGCCAGTAGCTCCATCAGCACCAGCGGCGCCAGTAGCACCATCAGCACCAGCGGCGCCAGTAGCACCATCAGCACCAGCGGCGCCAGTAGCACCGTCAGCACCAGCGGCGCCAGTAGCGCCGTCAGCACCAGCGGCACCAGTAGCACCAGTAGCACCGTCAGCACCAGCGGCACCAGTCACGCCAGTAGCTCCGGCAACACCAGCGGCGCCAGTCACACCAGTAGCGCCAGTAGCTCCGGCAACACCAGTCACGCCAGTCACGCCAGTAGGTCCAGCGATACCAGCAACACCAGTAGCACCCGTAGGACCAGTAGGTCCAGGAGGACCTCCAGAAGGACCGGTAGGTCCAGCGACACCAGTAGCGCCAGTAGGCCCAGCAACACCGGCGACACCAGTAGCGCCAGTAGGCCCAGCAACACCGGCGACACCAGTAGCGCCAGTAGGCCCAGCAACACCGGCGACACCAGTAGCGCCAGTAGGCCCAGCAACACCAGCGACACCAGTAGCGCCAGTAGGTCCAGCAACACCAGTGCTACCAGTAGCTCCAGAAGGTCCAGTAGCACCCGTTGGTCCATCAGGCCCAGGATATCCTGGACGCCCTGGAGGTCCGGGAGGACCTGTTGGTCCACGGCGACCAGGTGTGGGGTGAATTCCACTAATCATTACTTCTTGAGTCTTGTGATTCTTTAGTTGAAGCTTATCAATTTGTTTATTATTGGATAATTTATCCAAAAAAACACCTCCCTTAGTAATTCTTTATCATACGAAGAAGGTGGTAGATGCGTATGTGTGTATACCCTATCTTTTCAAATTTAATATATTTATATAATTGATAGTAGATAACAATGTAGATTTGACTCCTTATTAAAAAATTATAAATAGTAAGATTGTTCTTTGAAGTATACGAAAAGATGTCGGATTTGTATGTATGAATATTCAACGTTCTCGTAACACTATAGCAATGGATTCATTTGTGTTTTTATTATGTTGAATGAATGATCCATACAATAGTTAAATTGAGACATTGACAGATAACTATGACAATAATATAATTAACTTATAAAAAGTAAGTAACTATAAATAATGGAGGTTGTTCTTTATGACATTTACAATAAATTCAAATGCTTCTCTTGGTAATGTTAAGTTGAAAGTAGAAAATTTGGCGCGTTCTATTTCGTTCTATGAAAGAGTAATAGGACTTAAATCGTTAAATGTAACGGATAAATCAGCACAACTAACGGCAAATGGATCTACTATTTTAATTGAGCTTGAGGAAATTGATAATGTATATACAGGATCGCACCGTGGTCATAATGGTTTATACCATTTCGCCTTACTATTACCTACTCGAAAGGCGTTAGGGAGTATATTACGCCATTTAATTGAGCAAGGTGTTCAGGTTGGACAAGCGGATCATTTGGTAAGTGAAGCGTTGTATTTATCAGATCCAGACAATAATGGTATTGAAATTTATCGAGATCGACCTCGCTCCGAGTGGCAATATGATAGTAACAACATGGTGAAAATGGTTTCAGACCCGATTGATTGGGAAGGCTTGCTTCGAGAGAGTGAAGGCGAAGTCTTTCATGCCATAGATGCGGATACTATTATGGGTCATATACACTTACATGTTTCAGATTTGAAAAAAGCTAATGAATTTTATAATGATATTGTTGGTTTTTCACTTGAATCAGACTGGTCCGCTAATGGAGCATTATTTGTAGGTGCTGGCGGATATCATCATCATCTCGGACTTAATGTTTGGAATGGACGAGGTGCAACAGCACTACCCGTAAATGCAACGGGGCTGGAATATTTCACAATTATACTTCCTAGTGAGGGAGATCGTGAATTACTTGCTGGGCGTCTACAAGAAGCTGGTTATCCGGTTCTTAAGAGTGAAGGATATATGTATGTAGTTGATCCATTCGGAATTGGCATTAGATTGCAATAATAACGATAGATGGAGCTGCTCCATTGTAGCCAAGGGCTACAATAGAGCAGCTCTTTGATTTGTTAGACCGATATAAGCGGGCTGTCTTTGAATGGTTCGCATTATTAATGAGATGAGTTATAATATACAGCATTACGATCATGAAAAGCATAAGGAAGGACGTCATGTTGTGAATAGAGATAATAAGAGCTTATTGAGAAATATAGCCTCTTCTGCGAAAAGAGAGAAGGCTGATATCGTTTTAAAAAACGGCAAAGTCATAGATGTGTTTAATCAGGAAATATTAGCTGTGGATGTTGCTATTACTGCTGGGGTCATCGTTGGGCTAGGTAATTATGATGGTGAAACGATAATAGATGCTAACGGCAAATATATTGCGCCAGGATTTATTGATGGTCATGTTCATATTGAATCAGCCATGCTTACGCCTGCGGAATATTCGCATGTTGTTCTACCTCATGGTGTAACAACCGTTATTGCAGATCCGCATGAAATTGCTAATGTAAGTGGAGAAGATGGTCTTGATTATATGATTGCATCATCTGAAAATATAGCGTTAGATGTTTATTATATGCTTCCATCATGTGTTCCAGCGGTTTCATTCGAGAATGCGGGTGCTGTATTGACCGCAGAGCAGCTAGAACCATATTATCAACACGAAAGAGTGATTGGTCTAGGTGAAGTTATGAATGCACCTGGTGTTATAGCGGGTGATTCCACTGTAATGGATAAGCTACAATCAGCCCACAGTCATAATAAGCATATTGATGGACATGCGGCTGGTTTGGATAAAGAAGCGATTAACGTCTATATGACAGCAGGTATTCGTACTGATCATGAATGTACGACGCCACAAGAAGTTCGAGACAGATTACAACGTGGAATGTATGTGATGCTACGTGAAGGATCTGCAGCTAGAAATTTAAGAACAATTATTAAGGCAGTGAACGAAAAAAATGCAAGAAGATGTTTGTTTGTAACGGATGATAAGCATCTAGACGACTTAGTCAACGAAGGAAGCATAGATTATAATATTCGACTTGCGATCGAAGAAGGAATTGACCCAATATTAGCGATACAGATGGCGACATTGAATGCAGCAGAATGCTTCGGTCTTAAAGATCGTGGAGCTATAGCACCTGGTTATATTGCTGATATTGTTTTCTTGGATCGGATTGAAAATATATCAATCTCTGAAGTGTATAAAGCTGGTCAGTTAGTTGCCAAACACAACGTATATGTTGGACCTGTTGTTCATACAGCAGATCCGATAGAGAAACTGATGTCTAGCATTAATGTTAGACCAATAACGAAACAAAACTTAGAGCTACCTATTACTAATACTACTAAACAAGCTAATATTATCGGTATTATTCCAAATAGTATTGAAACAAAACATCTCATCGAGGAAGTTGATGTGAATGAATCGTTACTGTTTCAACCGTCGACGCAAAGAGATCAGTTGAAAATGGTCGTAGCTGAACGACATAAAGCTTTAGGAACGGTTGGCGTAGCGATATTGAAAGGACTAGGGATTACTTCGGGTGCGATCGTTGCGACTATTGCTCATGATTCACATAATATTGTAGCGGTAGGTGTTAATGACGAGGATATATTGTTTGGATTAGATGTTATTCAGCAATTGAAGGGCGGCGTTGCTATTGTAGACAATGGCAAGGTGCTAGCTTCCGTCTCATTGCCGATTGCGGGATTAATGTCTAATCAAAAATTTGAATATGTATATGAACAACTAGAAGCTCTTAATAAAGCATTGTCTGATATTGGATTCGAGCAAAAGTTCAATCCATTTCTTACATTATCTTTTCTAGCGCTTCCTGTCATTCCGGAGCTGAAACTTACTGATCAGGGGTTGTTCAAGGTAAGTGAGTTTACTCATATTAAAGTAGATGAGGTAGTTCAAAACAGCAGACTTTGATAACGAAGCGATCCGTGAAGCTTAATCGGCGTCGAATAGGTAGCGAACTTGGAAAGTCCGGGACTCGTGTACCAACTACGTACACTGGAGTGTCCTCCTTCCTCAAGTAGCGCTTCCTCTTCTCGGTTCTGAAAGCCTACTTTTTGAACCTTATTGTAATGGTAGAAATTATTGTGTTGGGCTAGCTTATTTTACATAGCTTTCGAAAATTTCAAGTACTTTCTTTTGATCATGTGAGATGGAGTAGAGTACATACTTGCCATGACGCACGATTTGATAGTTCTTCGCATTTTCATATTGATCTTGTAAATATTTTTCAAAAGTAGCTTGAACATCTTCAGCACGCTTCGTTAACGCTGTTTTCACTGCATCGTAGTCAGATTCATTTTTCAGCTTAATAATTGCAAGATCAGCTGCTTTCACATTCATCATCGCTACTTGGAATATACCGTCTTCTACATATTTATCGCTATCCATATAGAATACGTCAGAAATCATTTCACCTGAGACATCCATCATGGTAGAAAATTGTACATCATTTATTATTTGTTCACTTATATCATTGAGATTAATACTAGTTGGTTGTTCTGGTGTAGCGGTAGGCTTAGCTGTCGGTTTAGGCGTTGCCACTGGTTTTTCTGTAGGCTTAGCTGTCGGTTTAGGTGTTGGCTTAGCAGTAGGCTTAGCTGTTGGTTTGTCAGTTGGTTTAGGTGTTGCCGCTGGTTTTTCTGTGGGCTTAGCTGTTGGTTTTACTGTTGCCTCTGGCTTCGTTGTAGCTTCAGGCTTTTCTGATGTACTTGGTTTTTCTGTAGCTTCTAGTTCCGGTGTAGTTGTTGCCTCTGGTGATGCTGGAAGTTCGTCTTCCGGATTGACTTCTTCTTGATTAATATCTGAATTGTCATCTATTGAGTTATCTTCATTAGTTACGTTTTCAGGTGTCGTCGTTGGAACTGGAACTGGATCGTTAGCATTGCCCCCACATCCACTTAATACGATAGTTAGAGCGATAAGTAGAGTAGCAGTAGATTTCCATAGATGTTTTTTCTGTTTCATGTGTAGTAAGGCTCCTTTTTAATTATGCTACAACTAGAGACGCAATTTAATTTATAAAGGTTGCACTAAATGAATAAATTAATTAAAGTATTGTAGCAATATAAGGTAGAATAAACTTGCGACTAACATTGAATTGATAGATCGTGATCACAAGAGAGTTTTTAAAACTACATCAACATATACTGAGGTGCTTATTATGATTAAATGGGATGGCCATACACATACACAATTTTGTTATCACGGTAATGATGCTCCATTAGAGCAATATGTAGAGCAGGCTATTGCACTAGGATTTACCCGTTATTCGGTGACGGAGCATCCACCACTTCCAGCTAATTGGGTGAAAGATCAATCATTGTTTCAGGAGTTGGCAATGCCGGAGCAACAATTAGAACAATACTTCGCTTACGTACAACAGGTGAAGGAAAAGTATCGGGACAGAATAGAAGTTACGATTGGACTGGAATTGGATTACTTGCATGGACGGACGGATTATACAGATGAATTGGTTAGTAAATGGGGACATTTACTTGAAGATGTTGTTTATTCTGTACATTATTTGCCTGGAAAAGCTGGAATGTATTGTATTGATTTTACTGCCGAAGATTTCTCGCGCAATCTATTGCGATATTACGGAACGATGGATACATTGGTGGATACTTATTTCGATCATGTCGAACTTGCTATCGAGCATGCGAGCGGACTCGATATGCGAAAACGAATTGGTCACTTGAATCTAATTACCAAATTCGCTCATAAGCTACCTCCTATTACCGAAATACTTATGAATGCGCGATTAGAGCAATTACTTCCTCTATTACAGGAAAGTGGTGTCGGAGTAGATGTTAATGTAGCTGGTTTGCGAGTAGCAACCTGTGAACAAGCTTATGTTCCAAGTTGGTTTATTAAGCAGGCGACAGCATTAGGGATTGAATGTGTGTATGGATCAGATGCGCATAAACCCGAACAAGTAGGGTTATTCTGGGAAGAAGTTCAAAAAGTGGACTTTGATAACGAAGGGGATGCTGACGGAGCTTAGTCGGCATCGCATTTGAAACGAACTTGGAAAGTACGGTTCGCATGTACCAATAACGTACATTTGCGCTTCCGCCTTTCTCAAGTAGCGTCTCAACTGCTCGGTTCTGAAAGCCCACTTTTTGAACCTTTATTTTAAGCTTTGTGCTAAACATTTGTCCGCTGGTGTACTCGTATCGTACACATTGCTGGGTGTGATCACGATGATTATGCTGACGTAGCTTAATCGGCGGCGAATATGAAGCGAACTTGCACCGTTAACAAAAAAAAGGGACCCACAGCAACGGGCTGTGGGTCGAAAGTTTATATTATTAAAAAGGGGGTCACTTAGAAGTATAACCAATCTACATTAAGGTAAGATGAATGAAATATTTCAATCATATTACAAATTAATTCTAGATCATTTCAATTGCTGAGAAAGTTATCCATTTTGGAGGAGCTATTGTGAATATACAAGATACAATCTTTCAGATTGTAGGTGGAATTGCAATTTTTCTGTTCGGAATTAAGTATTTATCCGACGGATTGCAAAAAACAGCTGGCGATAATATACGGCATTGGCTTGCTACCTATACATTTCATCCATTACTCGGTGTACTTGTCGGGATATTGATCACGATATTGTTTCAAAGCTCCACAGGTGCAATGATATTGATTATTGGATTAATGAATGCCAATATACTTAGTTTAAAACAAGCGATTAGTGTACTTATCGGTGCAAATATTGGTACGACGGTAACGATATTTGTAGTAGGTATCGATATCGAAAATTATGCATTACCGATTATTACAGTTGGCGTAATATTACTCTTATTCGTTTATTACAAAAGATTACAATATATCGGCCAAGTTGTGTTTGGTTTTGGTGCATTATTTCTAGGGTTATCGATTACGAGAAATGGTCTACAGCTACTTTCTCTTTCTGATTATACATCTGAATTTATGCTGAAATTATCGGACGTCCCATTGTTTGGCATTATTACAGGGATCGTATTGACTTTATTATTAACTAGCTCGAATGCTGCAATTGGTGTGCTACAAACCATTGCTGATGAAGGTCTCGTTCATTTGGACGGTGCAATACTCATTCTGCTGGGTAGTAATATGGGGTCAGCAGTTATTGCTTGTATAGCAGTAATTGGTGCAACGATTAAAGCGAAGCGAGTAGTATTTCTTGATGTCATTTACTATATTTGTGGTACGACTATTTTCCTACTTTTGCAACATCCGATCTATATATTTGTAGAATGGGTAGGGAAATCAATGCCAATTAAAATGCAGCTTGCTACTGCTCATGGAATATTTCAATTCATTACGGGATTAGTCTATATTGTGTTGACACCACTACTTATCAGATTAGCGAACACGGTTATTCAGTCGCAGCATACGTCAACAGAAGTAACCTTTGGGGTGCAGTATCTAGACAAGCGATTACTTGCTACACCGAGCGTCGCACTTGGACAAGCGCAATATGAGGTTATTCGTATGGGGACGATTGCTCGTGAAACATTGCTACATGCTGCTCATTATTTCTTCGAGCAAGACTCGCGCTCTGCTAATTTGGCATCGAAAAAAGAAATATTAGTTAATGAATTGGATCATCAAATTACGGATTATATGGTACGAATTCATCAAAATGGATTAACTGCGCAAGAATCGGAAAAGGCTACAGGATTACTTAATATCGTTAATGATATTGAACGAATTGGAGATCATGCGGAAAATGTGGTGGAGTTGGCTGATTATTGTATTCGTAATCGATTACAGTTTTCTAAGGAAGCATTGGAGCAATTACATACGATGTTTGATGCAGCCGAATGGATTACTTCACGTGTATTGTATGCACTTGAACAAAATGATCGGTCTGCAGCAGCGGATGTATTAGGAAGAGAAGCAGATCTAGACCGCATGGAGCTCGAATTTCGAACAGGTCATTTCAAACGGCTTCATAATAATCGCTGTCGTGGTAATTCTGGTGCGATATTTCTTGATGTACTGAGTAATTTGGAGCGTATAGGGGATCATAGTAAAAATATCGCTGAATATGTATTGAAATAGCAGAAATGCCCGTTGTTTTGCGTGTCACACTGCATAACTAAGCATTTCTTTTATTATATATACGTTAGCTTAATCATCGTTATCAAAGTACGCTTTTTGAGGCCACTTCTTCCAATAAAGGTTCAAAAAGTGGGCTTTCAGAATCGAGCAGGTGGAACGCTACTTGAGAAAGGCGGAAGCGCAATTGTACGTAATTGGTACATGCGATCCTACAATGTTTCTGTAAGAAACATACATCGGAAGCTTATGCTATACTTTCCAAGTTCGTTTAAGATGCGATGTCGATTAAGCTACGAAGCCGATCATCGTTATCAAAGCGCGCTTTTGAAGCTACATCTCTATTCATTGCTTTTTTGTTGTATTTGTTTCCATAGCTGGGTTAACTGTTGAAGCTTTGTCAGCATAACGCTGGAGAGCTGAGAAGTTGCTTCTAACTGCAGCATGTCGCCAGAAGTAATTAGAGTAAGTAGTTGCTGTGCCTGTTGTTGCATCTCATCTAGCGAGTCAGTGTAGCTCGACTGTTGCAGAGGGATTGCAGCGATAGATGTTACATATGCAGAGTCTGCTTGCAGAGTAACATGACTTGTTTCGTTGGCGTGATCTGCGTGCTGTACCGTTGTTGCTGATTCGAAAGTATCGTTTTCACCCGAGGATGTCTGTTGCTTGCCTACAGCAGTTGAAGCCTTACTCAGTTCAGATTGCTCGTTCATAGCTGCTGCAGCTTTACGTTGTTCTTCTTGCTCAGCTTTTTCTTGACGGTCTTTCTCGCGAGCTAATTTTTCTTTGCGATTTTGCTCGAACACGGACCATGTTTCTATTAATCCGCTCCCATTTTTCAATAATAGCTTTTCTTTTGTTGCATCTGAAATCGTCTTGTCTTTGAATAGTTTGGCAATCTTTTTCACATCACTAACTGGCAATTCATCTCTTGCTGCCGTAAGTGCTAAAGTATCACGATATTCAAATGGTAAGTCTTTTAATGGCATTAATTGATCTTCCGTCAAGCAATCTTTGCGGATTTGCGTCCCTCCGACAATAAGTTTTTTCACAGCATTACCAAATTTTAATAACTCACATTTGTTTTTAATATAGCTTTCTGGTTTGCCTAGCTTACTGGATAATAGCTTCATAGAGCTTTGGAACCGAGAGTCATTCATTAATTTATGGAAGGCTTCAGCTTCTTCAATTGGGGAGAAATCCTCGCGTGTCAAATTTTCTGCGATTTGTTCAAAGTAAATATCTGTCTCATCTGTCGCCGTGGAAACGATACAAGGGATGTTCTCAAGTCCAACCATAAGCGAAGCTTTATAACGACGATTACCATAAATGATCATGTATCGACCATTGTCTACAGTGCGTACTTTTATAGGGGAAAGTAGACCGATTTCAGAAATACTATTTGCTAGTTCTGCAAGTGCTTCTTGGCTAAATTGATATCGCGGTTGGTCTTTATCTTCATCGATGAGTGATATCGGAATAAGTGTAATATCCATTATCTAGCTCCTTGTCTATTAATCTCATATCTTCTATTGTATCATGTGTACACAAGAACTTGCATAGGTCGTTATATTCTGATAGCTTTTAGGGATAATAATCGATAAAAATTTTGGGAGGTAAGTATACGATGGTATTAGAAATTGAACGTAAATATCTGTTGGAAATCTCTTCACAACAGTTAATAGAGGAAGGTATTATAGAGCAACAATCACAGCATCGCATAGAGCAAACGTATATTGCTATGGATGTTGATCAAGAGCTTCGCGTTAGGCGTATTCGCGATACTGCTACAGGAAACTATAGCTACACGCATACATTCAAAAATGGTGTTGGACTTGCTCGTGAGGAAGTTGAATATGAGATTACACAAGTCATTTATGATCAAGTGATTGAAGCCTTCGGTTATATTCCGCTAACGAAAGATCGGATTACTGCTAAGTGGAATGATGTTATTGTAGAAATCGATATATACGATCAAGTAGATTTCGTCGTCGTTGAGGTTGAATTTGATTCTATGGAAGCGGCAAATGAATTTGTTCCTCCGACATGGTTCGGCGAAGAAATTAGTTTCAATAAAAAATATAGCAATAAAGCAGTTTGGAAGCAGCTTCAAAGTAAATAGTTAACTATGCTGGGGGAAGAGGGATCTTATGATTTCATTCGGTATTATTGGGACTAACTTTATTAGTGATCGATTTATAGCGGCGGGCTCAATGCTGACGAATTTCTCAGTAGGAGCAGTATGTTCTCGTTCTATAGATACAGCTCAAAGCTTTGCTAATAAACATAATATTGTTCATTGTTATACGGATGTGGTAGAGATGCTTGATAGTGGAAATATTCAAGCTTTATATATTGCTTCGCCTACAAATTTACATGCTCATTATGCGCAACTAGCATTAGAAAAAGGCATCCATGTACTATGTGAGAAACCTATTACATCAAATAGTAAAGAATTGAAGGAATTAATTGAAATAGCAACGCGTAAGCAAGTTTTATTGATGGAAGCGATGAAGTCAACGACGCTACCAGCATTTCGTCAAGCGGCTAAGCATCTTAGTGAAATTGGACATATAAGACGTTATTTCGCTAGCTATTGTCAGTATTCCTCGCGATATGATGCATATAAAGCAGGTAATGTACTGAATGCATTCAAGCCTGAATATTCCAACGGGGCATTAATGGATATTGGCGTATATTGCATCTACCCTGCCGTTATGCTATTCGGTAAGCCTAAGTCAGTAAAAGCTTCCGCATTTATGCTGGATTCAGGGGTTGATGGTGAAGGTAGCATGATATTGGAATATGATGATATGGATGCGATTATTATGTACTCCAAAATATCCAATTCATCACTACCAGTGGAAATTCAAGGAGAACAAGGTAATCTAGTGCTAGACCGTGTAAGTGAGCCTAGTCGAATTACGTTGATACCACGTGGTGGTGAAGAAGTCGATCTGAGTCTACCGACGATTGAGCATGATATGTATTATGAAATCGAACATTTTATTCAATTACTAGAAGAGAATAAAGTGGAATCTTCGATCAATTCTTACGAAAACTCGCTAATTACAATGGAAATAATGGACGAAGCACGTAAGCAAATTGGACTAGTGTTCCCGGCAGATCTTGCGTAATAGGATTTACTAATGTTCTAAGTAATATAGTTAGATTCGGTAAGAAGCAAATGGTTCTCCATAGACGAAATCAGCACTAATTTCATTAAGTTGCTCCATTAGCTCGTTATTGATCGATAAATCTAATGCTTCCAAATTAGTTTCTAATTGCTTTACTTTCGTAGCACCTACTATGACGGTACTCACGACTGGTTGATGAAGTAACCAAGCAATAGCAAGATTTGAAGGAGTCGTTCCATGTTCAAGCGCAAGTTGTTGTAGCTCTTGGCTAAGCTTCAATGTGCGCGCTGTTAAGAAACGATTAAAGTTCGGATCAGTTTGAGCACGAGAACCTTCGGGAGCTTGATTCGTTACCGTATACTTACCTGTTAATATTCCACCAGCAAGCGGAAAATAAGGGATAATTCCAATGCCCTGATCAAGACAAAGTGGAATAAGCTCACGTTCAATTGTGCGATCAGCTAAAGAATAGCTTACTTGCTGAGAAATATATTTGGTTAATCCTGAGCGCTCGCTAATACCTAATGCTTTCATGAGCTCCCAAGCATAGTAGTTAGAGCATCCAATATATCGAACTTTTCCTGAATTAATCATATCTTCAAGACAGCGTAACGTTTCTTCAAGTGGAGTCAGAGGGTCAAATGTATGGATTTGATATAGATCAACATAATCTGTTTGCAGACGAGTAAGACTTGCTTCTAGCTCTTGCATCAGGTGATGGCGAGATGATCCTTTATGAAAAGGACTTTTACCAGTAGGAAGCCCTGCTTTTGTAGTCAGAACAATATCGCTGCGTTTGCCTTGAATCGCTTTACCTATAATGGTTTCTGATTAAGTGCCTGCGTAAATATTCGCTGTATCGATAAATGTGACGCCATTTTCGATAGCTTGTTCAATAATATATGTTGAGGTTTGAGCATCTGCACGTTTGCCAAATGCATTAGTACCAAGCCCAATAGCTGATACCGTTAATCCACTATTTCCAAGTTGTTTATATCTCATCGTATCCTCCTGAAAACTTTTGATGTCTCCTCGATAAACTCCTAGTAAATCAAAAGTTACATCGGAAGCATAGGCTGAATTTGTCATAGCATCTCGAAACTCTTCATTAAGATGACGAGTAAATATTCGAAAACATATGTTATTATGATCACATTTTCATTATGACATTAAGCTGCGAAGTTGAAAAGCAATACTCTTTAAGGGTATAATTTCAGGATGACAAGATCTTTAAATCAATATACGAAGTTAATCTTAAATGCGAGAAGTTAGTAGTAATCATTACAGAATATTTCAAGAAAATGCTCCTGATGTGACTTTTCATTCCGAGAAGTTCAACATAGATGCTCAAAAAAAATAGGAGGGAATCTCATTATGTTATTTGTGAGCAATGAAGGCAATCATGATCCAGCAATTAACTTAGCGTTAGAGGAATACATATTTAGACAACTGCCTGAGAACAATTATCTTTTATTTTATATTAATGAGCCTTCGATTATTATAGGCAAAAATCAAAATACTGTTGAAGAAATTAATGCGGAATATGTGAAGGACAATAATCTTCATATTGTGCGTCGTATGAGTGGTGGCGGGGCCGTTTATCACGATCTAGGTAATTTGAATTTCAGCTTTATTATGAAGGATGATGGTTCTTCCTTCCACAATTTCAAGAAGTTTACCGAGCCAGTTGTAGAGGCTTTGCGTACTATGGGTATCGAAGCGGAGCTAACTGGACGGAATGATATACAAATTGGTGAAAAGAAAATATCGGGTAATGCACAGTTCCATTCCAGAGGTAAAATTATTAGCCACGGTACGTTGCTATTCAATTCTGAAATGCAAAATGTTGCGAGTGCTTTGAAAGTTAATGCCGAGAAATATGCTTCCAAATCAACAAAATCTGTTAGAGGTCGCGTCGCTAACATTACCGATTTTTTACAAGAACCAATGACCATCGAACAGTTCCGACTGAAAATTTTACATTCTATATTTGCGGGTGAAGGTGAAGTTCAATCTTATCAGCTAACTGACGAGGATTGGAAAAAGGTTCATCAACTTGCTGATGAACGGTATCGTAGCTGGGAGTGGACCTATGGACGTTCACCTCAGTTCAATATGCAACAGCGTAAACGTATTGAAGGAGCAGGGACATTCGATGTGCGCTTGAATGTGCATGATGGAGTGATCCAGGAAGCGGCAATTTATGGTGACTTTTTCGGTCGCGGGGATCGTAATGAAGTTGCTGAGCAGCTTGTTGGGTTGCGCTACACTGAGGAAGAGTTAAGCAAGCAAGCAGACGGCATCGACTTGACCTATTATTTTGGTCCGGTTACGAAGGAAGACTGGATGGGGCTACTATTCTAGTTCTATAGAGGAAGTTCAAAAAGCGGGCTTTGATAACGATGGGTATGCTGACGAAGCATAGTCGACATCGCATCTGAAGCGAACTTGGAAAGTACGGTTCGCGTGTACGTATTAATGTACACTTGCGCTTCCGCCTTTCTCAAGTAACGCTTCACCTGCTCGGTTCTGAAAACCCGCTTTTTGAACCTTCATTGGAAGAGGAAGTTCAAAAGGCGGGCTTTGATAACGATGGGTATGCTGACGAAGCATAGTCGACATCGCATCTGAAGCGAACTTGGAAAGTATAGCATAAGCTTCCGATGTATATTTCTTGCAGAAACATTGTAGGTTCGCGTGTACGTATTAATGTACACTTGCGCTTATAATAGATGCGGATATAATAGTTCATACTAGATAGAGGTAGTTCAAAATATTCACTTGTGGTCTAAATTAAAGGAGATGTACATATGTCAACAAATTGGAATGAACAATTAGATAAATATGCAAAATTAATTGTGCAAGTTGGGGTTAACGTTCAACCAGGGCAACCGGTATTCGTTACAGGGACTATCGAGCAAGCAGACTTAGTTCGTGCTGTTGCTAATCAAGCGTATGAAGCGGGAGCAAGTAATGTTCACGTGGAGTGGATAGATGACAAGCTTTCACGCTTAAAATATATGAAGGCTGCTGAAGATGTGTTCAGTGATTACCCGCAGTGGGAAGCTGATAAACGTAAGCAGTTTTATGAAAAAAATGCTGCCTTTATTTCAATCGTATCCAGTAGTCCTGATCTATTATCGGGTGTAGATTCAAATCGCATTGCAGCATTCCAAAAAGCTTCAGGTACAGCGCTGATGGAATTTAGACGAGCGATGCAAGCAGATAAATTCAGCTGGACAGTTGTCGCAGCAGCGGGCACAGATTGGGCAAATAAGGTATTCCCGCAGGCTGCTTCCCAGCAAGTGGCGATTGAACTATTATGGAAAGCAATCTTTGCCGCAGTACGACTAGATGCAGCTGATCCCGTTCAAGCATGGCAGGAGCATAACGATACATTGCATGCTAAGGCGATCGCACTTAACAACTATCATTTCCAAAAGCTACATTATCGTGCTCCTGGGACTGATCTTACGATTGAGTTATCCGATAAGCATTTATGGGTATCCGCTGGTAGTGAGAACGAGCAGGGACATACATTTATGGCAAATATGCCAACAGAGGAAGTATTCACTGTTCCGTTGAAAAATGGTACGAATGGTTATGTTTCTAGTACTAAACCACTTAGCTATGGCGGTAATGTGATCGATAAATTCAAGATTACATTCGAAAATGGGCGTATCGTGAACTACGAAGCAGAGCAAGGTGCCGAATTTTTAGCGAAGCTAGTGGAAATTGATGAAGGCTCTCATTATTTGGGAGAAGTTGCACTCGTTCCACATCGTTCGCCTATTTCACAATCAGGTGTATTATTCTTTAATACATTATTTGATGAAAATGCTTCAAATCATCTAGCGATCGGAAGCGGTTATGCTTTCAATATTGATGGTGGAAAAACAATGACACAAGAAGAACTTGCAGCTAATGGTGTTAACGCAAGTATTACACATAACGACTTTATGATTGGGTCTGGGGAAATGGATATTGACGGTATCGGGCAAGACGGAACGGTCATACCAGTATTCCGCAAAGGTGAATGGGCCTTCTAGAGAGGTAGTTCAAAAAGCGGGCTTTGATAACGATGAGGATGCTGACGTAGCGTATTCGACATCGCATCTGAAGCGAACTTGGAAAGTACGGTTCGCGTGTACGTAATAATGTACACTTGCGCTTCCGTCTTTCTCAAGTAACGCTTCACCTGCTCGGTTCTGAAAGCCCACTTTTTGAAGCTCTATTGGAAGCTACGTGCTGAAGATTGACCGCTCGTGTACTCATGCCGTACACGTTGCTGGGTATTGTTACAATGTCTTTGCTAACGATGATTAGGCTAACGTAGCTTAGTCAGCATCAAATAGGATGCGAATAGTAATATTATCGAAAACCATATGACGTTTGTCATATGGTTTTCCTTACGTTTATGACTTATGGATATGACGTAAAGTGTATACAATAGTAATATAAAATATATTCACTAGCCAAAAAGCTATTAGCGATACGAGGAGATGTTGTATATGAATGATCCGAAGCAGCTTCAGTTGAAGAAAAGCATGTCACCATTTGAGAAAACGAAGCTGTCCATAAGTGTAAGGCAACTATGCAACACATTAATTCCCGTCATTGCATTATGGTACCTTACGTACTTGAGCTTAAGTGTATCTTACTGGCTTACATTGCCACTAAGTATCGCGACAGCAATGTTCGTTGTTCGAACATTTATTATTTTTCATGATTGCACCCATGGCTCTTTCTTCAAAAGTAAGCGTGCTAATGATATTGTAGGGATCATCACAGGTGTTATTACTCATGTTCCTTATCAACAATGGAAAAATTCACATGCGATCCACCATGCAACTAGTAGTAATCTAGATAAACGTGGTGTAGGCGATCTGTGGATTATGACTGTATCAGAATATGAACAAGCAACTAAATTACAAAAATTACATTATAGAATATATCGCAATCCGTTAGTCATGTTTGTACTAGGACCATTTGTCGTATTTTTATTCCAATATCGCTTTAATCGTAAAGGTGCACGTCGTAAAGAAAGAATGAACACGTATTTGATGAACTTCTTGATCGTTGGCATGTATGCACTTTTAACTTGGGCTGTTGGTTGGCAAGCGATGTTACTTGTACAAATTCCAGTATTCTACGTATCAGGTGCGTTAGGTATTTGGTTGTTCTATGTACAGCATCAATTCGAGGATTCTTATTTTGAGCATAATGATGAGTGGAGCTATGTGAAAGCAGCTGTAGAAGGAAGTTCTTACTACCGTCTGCCTAAGTTATTGCAATGGCTAACAGGAAATATTGGTTTCCACCATGTGCATCATCTTAGTCCAAAAGTTCCTAATTATTTCTTAGAACAAGCGCATAATGAGACTCCGCCATTACAGAAAGCAACAACAATTGGCATACGTGAAAGCTTATTATCATTAAAGGTTAGTTTATGGGATGAAGAAACTCAGCGTTTTATCGGTTTCCGCGAAGCCAAGAAAATAATGTTCAATAATCATCGTCCGACTAAACAAGCAAGTTAACGATTGGCCCTAACGATGAGTTTTTAACTCATTGTTAGGGCTTTCTTGTAGTTAGATATGCTAAACTTAAAACAACACTCTCTAGATAGGTAGGTATTACATGAATAAATGGTATCAAACGTTTAGTCGCGGAACAGGATTATCGCCATATATTTGGCTAGTCTTTTGTATTTTGCCGTTCTACTCTATATTTGGAAAATCTTCTTCAGCAGGGATGATATCCGGTACTGTACTTATTGTTGCATTTTTTATTTGTTATGTATTAGCGTTTTTATCTAAAGGCTGGCCAATATATGTGTGGACTAGTTTTCAAATTGTCATTTCAATGATTATGACGGTCAATTTCAGTTATGTTTACTTTTCGATTTTCCTAGCATTTTTTATCGGAAATATTAAAAGTAAAGCAGGTTTTTATACACTCTACATCATACATTTGATTACAACATTTGTGACGGTTAACTATGGACTTGCTGTACAAAAAACGATATTTTTCACACAGTTTCCATTTATTCTTATTTCACTCGTTGTTGTAATTTTATTACCTTTCAACACTTACAATATGAAAAAACACGATCAATTGGAAGACGAATTGGAGCATGCAAATAAGCGAATATCGGAGCTTGTTAAGCTAGAAGAGAGACAGCGTATTGCAAGAGATTTGCATGATACTGTCGGACAGAAACTTTCTCTAATTGGATTGAAAAGTGATCTAGCTGGTAAGTTGTTGCATAAAGATTTAGCTCGTGCAGAGAATGAGATTCAAGACATTCGATCTACAGCAAGAATTGCACTGAAGGAAGTAAGAGAGTTAGTAACTAAGATGCGAGGGACTAGACTAGAAGATGAAGTATACAATGTCAGTCAAATACTAACGGCAGCAGAGATTGGTTATGAATTAAGTGGTGATCCTAAGCTTCAATCCACTGCATTACTTGCTGAGAATGTTCTCTGTATGTGTATGAAGGAAGCTGTGACAAATGTCGTCAAGCATAGTGAGGCGACCCATTGTCATATTACTATTGATACGACTGCTGATGAAGTTATACTTACCGTACATGATGACGGTATAGGCATGACATTCGCGCGGTCTGACAATCGTGGAAATGGATTAAGGGGGATGAAGGAGCGTTTGGAATTCGTCAATGGTTCACTACATATTGACACGACAAATCAAGTAGGTACAACATTGAAATTGTCAGTTCCACATGCCGTTCGTCAACCGATGAAGGAGTCGATAACATGATAAACATTGTAATTGCTGAAGATCAGCGAATGCTGCTTGGAGCTTTGGCTTCGTTAATTGATCTGGAGGACGATATGTCTGTTGTTGGTAAAGCAGCTAATGGTCAAGAGGCTTTGGAACATGTTAAGGCGTTACAGCCTGATATATGTATTATGGATATTGAAATGCCGATTAAGAGTGGACTAGAAGCAGCAGAAGAATTAAAAGGTAGTAATACAAAGGTTATTATTCTTACGACATTTGCAAGAGCTGGCTATTTTGAACGTGCAATTAAGGCAGGGGTATGTGGTTATTTGTTGAAAGATAGTCCATCTGAGGAGTTAGCTACTTCTATTCGCAGTGTTATGGACGGCAAGCGAATTTATGACGCTGAATTAATGGACGAAGCTTATAGTGGCGCGGATAATCCACTAACAGAACGTGAGCAAGAAGTGTTAGGTCTAGTTGCAGATGGTAAAAATACGAAAGAAATTGCGAGCGAGCTATTTCTTTCAACAGGAACGGTCCGTAACTATATATCAACGATTCTCGATAAGCTTGATGTAAGCAATCGGATCGAAGCAATTACTCGCTTCAAAGATAAGGGCTGGTTTAAGTAGATGTAATGAAAAAGTGATTTAACGATAAAAAAGCGTTTAATTCCACAATGCATGTGGAGTTAAACGCTTTTTTTGTTCTCGCAACGCTCCTGAGCATTAAATATTACAATAGTGGTTGACATCATAAAAATGATGTTATATAGTTAGTTACATAAGTAACTAACTAATTAACTTTGATTGGTTTAACATATTAAAGAAACGATGAAAAATGTTATGGAAAGGAGTTTCATGTGAATAATTATTTGGATGGAGAAAAACCGATATTTCAACAAATTAAGGAGCAAATTGAGGATGCGATACTCGATGGACATATGGGACCAGAGGAACGAATACCATCCATTAATGAATTTGCGAAAGAATATCAGATCAACCCAGCAACAGCAAATAAAGGTGTTAACGAGCTAGTAGATCGCGGAATCATTTACAAAAAGAGAGGTGTAGGAATGTTCGTAAGTTCAAATGCAGTGGAGCTTCTTATTGAAGAGCGAAAAGAGAGTTTTGATGCGAGCTATATTCAACCCCTAATTAATGAAGCTGAGCGACTGGGAATTACTATAGAGCAATTGATGACAATGATTGGGAGGAAACTTTAATGCATATTAAGGTTAATAAACTAACAAAGCAGTATCGAAATCATAATGTATTAGATGGATTAAGCTTTGAGATGAAAGGACCAGCAATCGTTGGACTTCTTGGTCATAATGGAGCAGGTAAGACAAGTTTTCTTAATGTTATTTCAGGATTAGTAGCGCCAAGTGAAGGAAGCATTAGCATTAATGGTCAGTCCGTGTTTGACCATGGCGAGTTGATGAAAAGTATTTGTATTATTGGAGAAACAGGGAATTTTCCAACACATGTAACTGTAGCTCAAGTGATGAAGTTGAATCAATATTTTTATCCGAATTGGAATAATGAACTTGCAGAAGAATTGCTTGTGCAGTTCTCATTGAATAAGAAAATGAAAGTAAAAACGATGTCTAAAGGAATGGTTTCAGCGCTTGGAATAATTACAGGCATTGCAAGCGAAGCTCCAATAACAATTTTTGATGAGCCGTATATTGGGATGGATGCTGCTGGCCGACATTTATTTTATGAATTGTTAATTGAGCAGTTTTCAATTAATCCGCGCTTAATTATTTTATCGACACATTTAGTAGATGAAGCAAGTGAATTATTCGAGGACGTCTACATAATGCATGAAGGTAAGCTAATATTGCAGCAGTCTTACGAGGAACTTCAATCTAGAGTATTCAAGGTCAAAGGTACATTAGAGGACGTAGAGCGATATATTGTTGGGCAACAAGTGATACATCGTAGTCAATTTATGAAAGAACATATCGCTGTTATTATGAGTGATGGTAACGAACAACCGCATCAAGGGTTGAAGCGAGAAGTAGTTAAGTTACAAGAATTATTAATACTATTAAGCAAAAACCAACGGAAGGAGCAAATTCAATGAATCAGTGGAAAGGTAGTCTCTATTTATCACTGTTAAGTTACAAAAGAGAATTTCTAATATTTTGGTTAATTAATTCATCATTTCTGTTGAATATTGCTATATGCTATATGTTTCCTGATATCACGTTAATTACAGTCGGTATATTTAGTACTTTTATATTCACTTTTATATTATCCTCTAAGTTATTAAATAGGACCTTATCTATTTCACTGCGATATGGGCTGAATCGCAAACGTTTTCTAGGATCAACAGCGATATTTATCATTATTTGGTCATTCTCTCATGCAATTATGATGTTTCTAATGAATTCTATATTACTTTGGGGCGCAGATATTTTTGGATTGAGTAATATGATAGTCCCGCAAATATCAATGTTATTCGGTGATAATGTATCACTATTCATTAATTTACTTATCGATGCTTGCGTTATTAGCTTAGTATCGGTGAGCGGCATATTCGTCAATATACTGTTCTATCGCTTTGGATTAGTTGGAGGCTATGGGTTTGTTGGTTTACTAGCAGTTATTCTCTTTATTGGAGTACCGTTCAAATGGTATATCCCGCTTTCGGAAGCTGTACTGGGGATGGATTTGGCACAATTTACAGGTTTGTTATTACTATTAGCTATCATTATATATGGCGTGATCTGCGTGTTTGCTAACAAGATATCAACCATTTCTGCCAATGTATAAGTACCCAAAACTATGTTTCAATCATTGATGAAAAGCCCTACATCGCTACCTGCTTTGGGTAGTAATGTAGGGCTTGCTCTGTACTAAGTATAGAATAGTAATACTGTCTGCCTTGAACTAGTGCTTTGGCTGGGCAGCAGCTTCACTATACTCAGTAGTAGTATTTACTGGCTCCACAATTTGACTATCATCAGAAATAATCGGCGTATCAGCTTGCTCAACCTTTAGCTTAACGGGCTTTACTGCTTCGATCTCAAAGTAATGCTTAATTTCAGCTATTTTTCGCGGGTCTTCACTTTCTATACGTTCACGAATGAATTTTGCGACATAGTTGTCCCATGTTGGCTCTAGCTTTTGCATACGCAACAAGCGAATTGAATTTTTAATGCCGCGACGTTCTTTGGCATTTGTATACGTATCGACAAATAACTGCTTACGATCAAAGTCTAATCCGTCATAAATAGCTTTGAATATATGTGAGGTCATAATCGCATCGTCTAGTGCACGATGTGCTTGACCTGAGCCTTCAATAGCTAGCTGTTCGAGAGCGCCCTCTACACTTACATCGTTTGTTAGTCCTTTAAGTCTCGTATATCCCTTCAGTAGATCGAAATACGGTGTAGTCATCCAATACTGATCGTCAAGCTTATGCATGCGTGTATCAAGAATAATTCGCTTCATATCCTCACCGCCCCAAGTAATGAACATTACTTCAGAGGAAGCAGATAGCCATGTAAGAAACTGACCGATGACATGTGGGAATCTGCTAGCAGTATCGATAGCTTCTTGAGGGATTCCTGTTTTTTTCTGAATGAAATTATTGAGCTTGGCGAAATAGATAGGTTTAATAAATTCAGAAAAACTATCGATAACCTCTAGTTGCTCATTTAAGCGAACTGCACCGATCTCAATAACTTCCATAGGTAGTTCACTGGCGAATTTACGCCCATTAAATTCAATATCAAGTACTATATAATCCAAATTGATTCCTCCGTTATATGATTGCAACTCTATTCTAACAGAAATCGAGGGTAATGGGTTATCATTCACATTGCTAACATAATGGTTTATACTAATAAAGTTGTTACTAGCAGCAGTGGAGCAAGCTTTCCGATATGCTTTTTGTTTGTTGAAAAGTATATCGGAATGTACAAAAAGTTTAGTTTATGCTTCCGAAGTTACTTTTTGTTTGCGCAGAAGTATATCGGGATGCACAAAAAGTTTAGTTTATGCTTCCGAGGTTACTTTTTGTTTGCACAGAAGTATATCGGAATGTACAAAAAGTTTAGGAGGCTTCGGAATAATATGTCAGATTGGTTTGAATGGTTAAAGTATGTTTTTTTAGGTGTGATTCAAGGGTTCACAGAACCGATTCCGATTTCATCAAGTGGACATCTAATAATAGCACAGAAGCTTATGGGAATGGAGCAGCATGGATTATCTTTTGAGATTATGACTAATACCGCATCACTTATTGCTATTATATTCATTTTTCGTGAAGTGTTAGCTAGATTAATGAAAAATGGGTTTGGCTACATCAAGTCCAAGGATGCTGCATATAAGTCGGATTTCAACTTTATTTTGTACATTATTATTGGTTCGATTCCAGCAGGAGTAATCGGCGTACTATTTAAAGATAAGATTGAAGAGGTTTTCTCTTCCTCTATATACACTGTCGGCATTGCCTTATTAGTAACAGGTGTCGCGTTATGGCTAATACGTAATCTTCGTGGAGTTAAACGAGATGGTGATTTGTCGGCGAAAGATGCACTGCTTGTTGGTCTTGCACAAGCGGTTGCTCTAATACCAGGTATTAGCCGCTCTGGGTCGACGGTTATTGCTTCTATTGCAGTAGGGATGAAGCAGGATACTGCACTTCGCTTCTCATTTATGCTATATATTCCAGTAAGTGTAGGCGGGCTAATACTCGGTATTTCAGATATCGCATCTGATCCAGAACTACAAGCGCTGTGGTTCCCTTATTTATTAGCTTTTATTACGACATTGTTCGTAACTTATTTCTCGATGAAGTGGTTTATGGGAATTATGGAAAAAGGCAATTTGCGATACTTCTCTTATTACTGTTTCATTGTTGGTACATTGATTCTTATTTTCATGTAACTTCATTCAAGGTGGCTTAACTATGGATAGTATAACAGAAGCTCAATCACTTACGAAGTCGAAACGATTGGGTATTGCCACAATATTAGGCTCTCTTTCGGCGCTTGGTCCGCTATCTATCAGTTTTCGCCGAGAGGACTTCCACTTCTATAAGTGGCGAGGTGAATCGGCGATTTCTTGAATAATCCCACAACATATCAGGACGCTAAGAACCTGTATAACACGACCAATTTTTACATCCGACAGATTGTGACCGCATTTGAGCTACCCTCGCAAGAAAGTCCTTTTGTTCATTACAACTTCCTCGACGCCTTGTTCAAAGTGATGAATCAATTCGATTATCGAGCGCTCCCGACGCAGAGCAGTCAGGGAATCATGAAGGTGGTGTTCCACAATTGGAAATCCTTCATTGCCAGTATCAAAGATTACCGCCAGCATCCTGAGAAGTACAACGGCAAGCCCAATATTCCGGGATACGCACGCAATAGAGTAAAGGAAGTGATGTTCTCCAATCAAGACTGTGTGATCAAAGAACGAAAATTTCTCAAGTTTCCCAAGAGCAAGCTGCAACTGAACATCGGGAAGCTGGGCTGTACCGACGTTGAAACAAGTACGTGTCGTGCCAAGCCATGGGCAATACGTCGTTGAATTGATTTTCGCTTATACGCTTGAAACGAAGGAACGAGTACAAGACCACATGCTGGCGATTAATCTTGGCGTTGCTAATCTGCAACCATCGTCATGACGACCGGAGCGAAACCGATCCTCGTGAAGGGCAAGATCGTAAAATCGATCAATCAGTATTACAACAAGATGAAAGCGTACTATACCAGCATTCTTCGTCAGGGCAAGGAACCTCGCGAGGGCGCACATACATCCAGGCGATTAGAACGGCTCCATTTGAAGCGCCATCGGAGGATCAAAGACTTGTTCCACAGGCAAGTCATCATATTGTTCGGTTAGCCGTGGAACACAACATCGGTACGATCGCCACTTTCACATAACGATGGATGGAAACAAGCATCCGGAATCGGACGGCGAAACAATCAGTCCTTCCATCATATTCCCCATCACATGCTCATCGGGATGATCGAGTATAAGGCAACGGAACAGGGAATCATCGTGATCCTGACCGAAGAGGCGTATACTTCGAAAGCCAGCTTTGTAGATCAAGATCCGTTACCCAGATATGGCGAAGAAGGGACATGGATCTTCTCAGGCAAACGGATGTCTCGTGGTCTGTATCGGAACACTAAGGGCTTAATTCATGCCGATGTCAACGGTGCCGCCAATATTATGCGAAAAGTATTCCCAAACGTATCGGTCAAAGATGCGAATGGGATAGAGGGGGTGGATGGTAACCAGACCATCAATGTGTCAACTCCACTGGTGTTAAGCATCCTGAAATAAATGGGATGAACCATCAGAAACCCCCACTTCAATCGAAGCGACAGCTTTGGTAAGTGGCGGGAGTATTCATACTCTGGTCCTGAATTAATTCGATTTATGGCGACGTTAATGATTATTAATGGTGCCGCACCGATCTTAGCGCCAATTATTGGCGGAGAGGTTCTTAATTATACGTCTTGGAAAGGTGTATTTCGTTTATTATCTGTCTTCGGAATTATTATGTTAATCGGGATCTATTATCCATTAGGCGAGACTTTACCAGCTCATCGGCGTTCGCGCGGTGGTCTCAAAAACATATTACGAACATTTGGCTCGTTGCTAAAGGATAAGAGTTTTATCGGCTATGTATTGATGCAAGGGTTCGTTATGGGATCGATGTTTGCCTATATTTCCGGTTCTTCTTTTGTGTTGCAAGGCATATATGGGATGTCTGTACGTGAATATAGTTTGATGTTCGGAATGAATGGTCTAGGTATCGTGCTTGCAGGTCAATGTGCAGGCAGACTAGCACATAAATTCACACCAAGAAGTATGTTAGTAACTGGATTAAGTATGAGTGGTACAGGTGCTATTCTATTACTGATTGCGGTATTTGCTGATCTACCGCTTCCCTTTGTTGTGACAGGGTTGTTCTTGGTCGTTTCTAGTGTTGGGCTCATTAATACAACCTCAGCATCGTTGGCGCTGGAGAAGCAAGGAGAGCGTGCGGGAAGCGCTTCTGCTGTACTTGGCACAACTTCATTTTTATTCGGGGGTATTGTTGCACCAATAGTTGGACTTGGTGGTGAAGGAACCGCAGTGCCTATGGTTGTAACGATAGCACTTATGATTTCTTGTGCGTGGATATTTTACAGGTTTTCGCGAAAATATGGCTAGCTTTCATGCTTATAAAGGATGAATACAATAAGTTATAGGCATTGCTGAACACTATGAAAACGTTTATACTTTTCATTAGTATGAAGTATATCGAGACTTAATGAAAAGTTGTGTTTACGCTTCCGATGTACTTTTCATTCGCGTGAAGTATATCGAGAACATAATGAAAATTTTAAGGAGACGCATACAGATGAAAAAGCTTAAGGTGTTGCAGCAATTAACTGAAGCAGGGGTTGTGGCGGTATTACGTGCTGACTCCGCAGAAGAAGTAGTTGAAATGTCGCGCTATGCTATTGAAGGCGGTATTAAAGCGATCGAAATTACGATGACCGTACCACATGCTACAAGAGCGCTTGAACAACTAAGTGCGGAATACTCATGTGATGTTGATGTGAATAGTCCTAATTTTGCCATAATCGGTGTAGGTACAGTACTGGATCCTGAAACAGCTCGTGCTGCTATTTTGGCAGGGGCACAATATGTCGTTTCACCTGCACTTAATCCAGACACAGTAAAGCTATGTAATCGTTATGCAATTCCTTGTTTGCCAGGAACAATGACTATCCAAGAAATTCAATCAGCGCTTGAGTTAGGTGTAGATATTGTGAAGCTTTTCCCTGGTAATTTGTACAATCCTAGTGTTATTTCAGCGATCAAAGGTCCGCTTCCACAAGCGAACATTATGCCAACAGGTGGCGTATCGCTATCCAATATGAAAGAATGGATTAGTGCAGGTGCCGTTGCTGTTGGTATCGGTTCTGATCTTACGAAGGAAGCTGTGAAGACAGGTGACTTCAATCTAATTAAGTTAAAAGCAGAAGCGTATATGGCTGCATACCGTGATGCTAAATTAGGAAATTAATAAAAAGTTGGAGCTAATGCTTCCGAAGTACTTTTTATTAACAAGAAGTTACTCAAGAGGCCAATAAAAAGTTGGAGCTTATGCTTTCGAAGTACTTTTTATTATCAAGAAGATACTCAAGAAGCCAATAAAAAGTTGGAGCTTATGCTTCCGAAGTACTTTTCGTTTACGAGAGGTATATCAGGAAGTTAACGAAAAGTTGGAGGAGTTGTCATTGTGATGGAATACCGTATTGAGAAGGATACAATGGGTGAGATAAAAGTACCTGCTAATAAGCTATGGGGTGCTCAAACACAAAGAAGCTTACAGAACTTCAAAATTAGTGGTGAGAAGATGCCGCTTGAGGTTGTCTATGCGATGGCAATTGTTAAAAAAGCTTCTGCGTTAGCGAATGAACGTCTAGGTGTATTAGATGCAAATAAAGCTGCTGTTATTGGTGAAGCGGTTGATGAAATATTGGCTGGGCAATGGGATGATCAATTTCCACTTGTCGTATGGCAAACAGGTAGTGGTACACAAACGAATATGAATGTTAACGAAGTTATCGCATTCCGTGCTAACCAAATTCTTGCCCAGCGTAGTAGTGAGCTTCGTATTCATCCTAATGATGATGTTAACCGTTCACAAAGCTCTAACGATACATTCCCGGCAGCCATGCATATTGCTGGAGTTATTGCGGTTGAAGATCGTTTATTGCCTGCGATTGATGTGCTGCATGCAACGCTTGTAGAGAAGATGAACAAATTCGCTGATTTAGTGAAAATTGGTCGTACTCATTTACAAGATGCAACACCAATTACATTAGGTCAAGAAATTAGTGGTTGGGCAGCGATGCTTGCGAAATCTCGCGGCATGATTGAATATAGCGTGAATAGTATGCGTGAGCTTGCGCTTGGTGGAACAGCAGTTGGGACAGGCTTGAATGCTCATCCAGATTATGCGGTTACTGTCGCGGAAGAAGTGACAAAGCTAACTGGCAAACAATTCATTACAGCTGCTAATAAGTTTCATTCGTTAACAAGCCATGATGAAATCGTCTTTACACATGGCGCGATGAAAGCACTGGCTGCTGATTTAATGAAAATTGCTAATGATGTTAGATGGTTGGCAAGTGGCCCTCGTAGCGGAATTGGCGAGATTACTATTCCTGAAAATGAACCAGGCAGCTCCATTATGCCAGGTAAAGTTAATCCTACACAAAGTGAAGCGATGACGATGGCTGTATGTCAAATTATCGGTAATGATACGACAATCGGTATGGCGGCAAGCCAAGGTAACTTTGAGCTTAATGTATTTAAGCCAGTAATCTTCTATAATTTCCAGCAATCATTAGCTTTGCTGGCGGATACGATGATTTCATTCAATGATAATTGTGCAGTTGGAATTGAGCCTAACGAAGCAGTAATTACACGTAATCTTGAGCAATCATTGATGCTAGTTACAGCACTTAACCCACATATCGGTTATGAAAATGCGGCGAAAATCGCGAAAAATGCACATAATAAAGGGATTACTTTGAAGGAATCAGCTATTGAAAGTGGCCTATTAACTTCCGAGCAGTTTGATGAATATGTACGTCCCGAGAAAATGATCGGCAGAAAATAATATAAGTAAATGAACTTAACCTATTCGTGTCTGAAGATGCGAGTAGGTTTTTTTGTGTGTGGTGGAAACATAGATCATTTTAATTGCCTTGCCAGAAATGTACGAACAACCTACGCTTATGCTATGATAGTACTATAAGTTAGAGGCAGTTAAAATAACGACAAAGTAGGTACAATAATGCATTTACTATCCATTGAAAATATATCGAAAAGCTACGGCGAGAAAGTACTGTTCGAGAACGTTAGCTTCGGCTTGGAAACAGGAGACAAAATCGGGATCATTGGTGTTAATGGTACTGGAAAATCTACTTTTCTTAAAGCAATAGCTGGCATGGAGCAAACGGATTCAGGTAAAGTGAGTATTGCAAATCACGCTGTTATTCGTATGCTGTCGCAAGATCCACAATTTGAACCCAATGAAACGGCACTTGAGCATGTGCTTGGTGGTGATTCACCTCAACTGCAAGCACATAAAGAATATGCAAGTGCAATGGTAGCCATTGAACTTAATCCAACAAGTACCGAAGTTCAAGAACAACTAATGAATGCCAGTATGAAGATGGATGAGCTTGATGCTTGGCAATTGGAAAGTGAAGCACAGCTAGCGTTGAATCAGTTAGGTATTAACCAATTCGATATGTTAGTCGAGCATATGTCTGGTGGTCAACGCAAACGTGTTGCTATGGCAGCAGCACTAGTGCTACCATCTGATATCCTTATCCTCGATGAGCCGACGAACCATATCGATAACGAATCCGTTGCATGGCTTGAAGGTATGCTACAGAAACGTCGTGGCGCATTACTTATGATTACGCATGATCGTTACTTCCTAGATCGTGTAAGTAATCGAATTATTGAACTTGATCAAGGTAGGGCGTTTTTCTATCAAGCGAATTACAGCCGTTTTTTGGAGCTTAAATTAGAGCGTGAAGAGAGCGAAGCTTCTTCAGAATCCAAACGGAGAAATCTACTGCGGAATGAACTAGCTTGGATGCGTCGTGGAGCAAAGGCAAGGTCTACGAAGCAGAAGGCTAGAATAGATCGATTTGAGCAATTACAAGCATCAACGCCCAAGGAAGGCAATGGTAAAGTAGAGTTATCTGTTGCATCGAGTCGTCTAGGACGTAAAATTATCGAGATCGAAAATATAAGTAAAAGTTTCGGTGATCGTCAATTAATTCAAGATTTCAGCTATATTGCCGTGCCAGGTGATCGAGTTGGTATTGTTGGGCGCAATGGATCTGGGAAATCGACATTAATGAAAATGATCGGTGACAGATTAGAGCCTGATACAGGTAAAATTGATCTTGGGATGACCGTGAAGCTTGGATGGTTTTCGCAGGAACGTGAGGAAATGGACGAGTCATTACGTGTGCAGGAATATATACGTGAAGCAGCTGAGCAAGTTAAAACAGCCGATGGAAGCATGATTTCTTCTAGTCAAATGCTGGAGCGTTTTCTCTTCAGTTCGACGATGCAATGGACACCGATAGCTAAGCTTTCAGGTGGAGAAAAACGTCGTTTGCAGTTATTGCGTGTTTTGATGGAAGCGCCGAATGTATTATTGCTCGATGAGCCAACGAATGATCTTGATATTGCGACTTTAACTGTACTTGAAGATTACTTGGATGACTTCCCTGGTGTTGTCTTTGTTGTATCCCATGATCGTTATTTCTTGGATCGAACGGTAGATAAAATTATTGGGTTTGAAAATAATGGTGAGCAAGTGATTCATACAGGTAACTATTCTGATTACCAGGATTATGTTCAGCAGCGTGGGCGCGGAACGACAGTGGCAACGGTTCAAACTCCCATCAAGCCACGAGCAGAAGAACAAGAAAATGAAAAGCCATCTCAGCAAGAGCGTCAGTTGAAAATGTCTTATAAAGACCAACGTGATTATGAAAATATCGAAGCTTGGATTATAGAGGCTGAAGCTGAACTTGAAAATATTGCTACAGAGATGGAAGTTAATGCAAGCTCTGCAGGGCTACTCATTGAGCTTTCAGAAAAACAGAAACAAGCAGAGCAGAAGCTAGAAAAATTGATGGACCGTTGGGCGGAGTTGAATGAGTTAGCTGACCAAATCGAAGCGCAGAAGAAGGGATGACCGTAATGGATATTCGAAACATCTATTGTAATGGTCGCAATTATCGTCTTCAGGCGTTAGCTGCTATAAATAGCGAAATGATTGGCTCATGTATCATTAGATAATTGAATATAAGCTTAAAAAGCCCCTAACCATCACGATTATTCGTGGCAATGGCTAGGGGCTTTTAATTTATTGCATTAACTGTTAAATGCAGACAACATCCATACATGCTTCTCAAGTGAAGTGTGGATCGCAAGCAACATATCAGCGCTAGTTTCATCATCAGCTTCTTGTGCTATAACCATAGCTTCCTTTAACTCTTGAATAATAATCGTGAAGTCGTAAATGACCTCATTGACCATTTCTGTAGCATTTTCATGTCCCATTGCCTCTTTGATGCTTGAATATTCCAGATAGTCTACCATTTTTGCAAGTGGTTGACCTTTGACAGCTAACAAACGCTCAGCTATTTCATCGACATGTAGCGTTGCTTCTTCATAAAGCTCTTGGAATTTGGCATGCAATGTGAAAAATTGAGTACCTTTTACATACCAGTGATAGTTGTGAAGCTTAACATATAATACGCTCCAGTTAGCAATTTGACGGTTTAATTGTTCTTGAATAGTGTTCATAATAATTCCTCCCAAAACTTTTGATAGTCTTCTCGATAAGCTACTCGTAAATGAAAAGTAGCATCGGAAGCGTATACCAATGTTCTCAATTAACATTGTAAACGAATAATAGCTATTTCATACTTAATGCACCAGAATATGAATTTAGATCAATTCCTTATTTAAAATTATTACAAATAATAGCGATAAAGTCAAGCTTTTTCAACATAAAATGTTCCATTCACGCATTACGTAACTTATTATTAGAGTGAATATAATAAGCATAATGGTTAATAGCGGAAATGTCATTAACAAAGATCACACGACTAAATAAGACTTGAACCTCTCATGACTAAAGTCACGAGATTCTTGGGTAGTAGATGCTTTTATTAGCCATCTAAGTTTACCTATTGCTATTAATCTATAACTGGTGGTTACATCGGTAGTCTTAGGAATCCATTGCTTCTAAATGAAGTGAAAGCGGAGGTAGTTCAACTTCTTAGAACTAATACCAGAACGTTGGATACGAGCGATTTTCTCGAAAATTATTAAGGATGAGTGCAACAAGCACAAGAATAACAGCTCCTAGCAGTACCGGTGACCACAGATAATTCCAACTATAACCACCAATTATAATAATAATTGGATTTGCACCTGCAGGTGGATGAGTTGTTTTGGTGAGCATCATAGCAGCAATAGCGATACCTACGGCTAAGCCGATAGCCCACGGAGCTTTTCCAACCCAATGCAGCATACATAAGCCAACTAAGGCCGTAATGAAATGTCCACCTATTACGTTGCGTGGCTGTGATAGAGGAGCATTCCAAGCTGCAAATACCAGGACACAGCTAGCTCCGAATGACGCCATTAGCCAAGTGGAATTAGTTAATGTCGTTAAGATTAATAAAACTGATATGGTCGTAAATCCGCCCACTAATCCTGTTAACACATCCTTAGCATTAACTTTAAGGGGACTTTGTCCTTGTCCTTTCATTTTGCTAAAGTATTTGATTGTCGTATTTGTAGTTGATTGGGATTTTGTTTGAACTTCCATCTTAATATTACCTCCATATTTCCAATAAACACACTATACACTCGAACGAACTAACCTGTCAAATTTGATTTTATGGGTTAGTTTGTTTGAGTGTTAATATCCATTATTATAAAAACAAGCCTACAAAGAAGTAGAATTACTTCTTTGTAGACTTGTTTTGTTGATATTTGGCTACTTTTTGGCGATTTCCGCATATTTGCATCGAACACCATTTTCTTCTGCCGCCGTCATCTATATAGAGAAGAATACATTCAGGATTTGAACAATGAGCTAATTGCTGCAGTTTACCTTCTGCAAGCAAAACAAGTGCATCGTACGCGATATAGGAGTGTAGCTGTGCGATTGGCATCCCAATAGGTAGAGCAATAAGTTGTTCTCTCCATATATAAGTAAAGGGTGCTTGAGCGATATATTCCTCCATTAATTGAATAAATACATCAGACACCAATTGTCCTTCAGCTATTTGTTCGAACTGCTGACGTAATATTGATCTAATATGATGCATACCTTCAAGCAAAACTTGTTCATCCAGCGCATTCATTATAGGAGCGATGTGATCCCATTGCGGGAGTTGTGATAACCATTCGTAAACATCATTGATAGTTACGAATAGATCAATTCGCTTATTACGTCGAATGACTTCTGTATTTACAAGATCAAGGGAAGGGCGACCAATTTGCAAAGGGAATTTCGTTGATATACCCATATGAGTTCTCCTATACATCATGAATAGTAGTAAAATAGATTAATCTCATTATATATATATTATCCACAAAAGAACATCATTTAACTTTTGCATTGTTGCCTGAATTGAGCAGGGGATAGACCCATTCGCTTTTTGAATGCTTTGGAGAAGGTTGGTAAATCATTGAATCCTACGGAATTGGCAATTTCGCTCATTTTATATTGTGTTTCCTCTGAGTGCACCATATGTGGCAACAACGGCTGCCTTCTTGTTCGTTATTGTCTGGAATGATCTACTATTCCCGATGCTATTGCTATCAGGTAAAGATAAGTTAACCTTGTCGTTAGCATTACTGCAATTCAAGGGAGAATTTATGACGGACTACCCTCTATTAATGACGGGGGTGCTCGTTACAGCGCTGCCGATGATCGTATTGTTTGTATTTTTGCAACGCTATTTCATATCTGGTTCATTGGCGGGATCGTTGAAGGGGTAGATGAATTTGTGGAGTATACAAACTGCTTTGCTTTTCGCAAAATAAAACAAAGGCGATGAGAGAGCTACAAAAAGCAGCCACCTCATCGGCTTTTTCTATGTGCGATCAATGAGTTTAAAGTCATCGTAGTGGAAACCTGGGGCAACGACACATGATACTAACACCGGCTCATCACCAAGTAGTTTCGTCATTTGCCACT
Source organism: Paenibacillus sp. Y951 (assembly GCF_056786395.1). NCBI lineage: Bacteria > Bacillati > Bacillota > Bacilli > Caryophanales > Paenibacillaceae > Paenibacillus > Paenibacillus sp. Y951. The sequence goes on from NZ_JBXCIY010000020.1 coordinate 35,459, forward strand.
CATTAGCAGGGACTAATGCTTGTGGTAGCTGTCCAGCAGCAATATCAGGACCGACGATGATTTCCTTTCTAACCGATGGATCAGCATCAGTTCCGCCTAGCGTTAGCATAATCGGGCTACCTGCATGCCGCATCCATAGTTCATCGGAATATACTTTATGCCAATCAGAAAATTCATCAGGGTGTAATAGGAAGTAGATTGACGATGCTGATGGGCGCGGACCAGAGTACGGGGCACCTAATACTTCTTGTGGAATAGTGAAACTAGCTAGAAAGTTAAAGAGTTCAAAGCTAATAGTAGTTGATTGTATATATATCTAGTGTTAAATTGAAATGGTAAGTATGAACGTTACATTGATCGTAATAATTGCCTATCCATTGTGGGAGAAGCATATTTATAATTGCGGTTAATATAAATTATGAAACTATACATAGTTAACAAATTTATAAATGTCGCGGAGGTAGAAGGAATGAATATACGCTTTGATCGTTTTCCACAAGGTGTAACGAAAGCGATTACATTAAGTTTTGATGATGGTAGAGAGTATGATCGCAGGTTAGTAAAGCTTTTTAATGATTATGGTTTAAAGGGAACCTTTCACCTAAATAGTGGGTTTTTGGGCCGTGAGAGCTATCTGGAAGCAAGTGAGGTTGCAGAGTTATTTCAAGGGCATGAAGTCTCCATTCATACGACACATCATCCATTTCTAGAACAGTCACCACAAGAACAAATTATTTATCAAGTCGTGCAGGATCGTCATGCGTTAGAGGAACTAGTTCGTTATCCGGTTAGAGGGATGAGTTATCCATTTGGAACGTATAATGATGCTGTTATTGATCAACTACAAGCAATCGGCATAGAATATGCTCGTACTACCGCTAGTCATGGAGGATTTCATATGCCTGAAAATAAGTTACAATGGCATCCAACATGTCATCACAAAAAAATGATTGATGCAGCAGATCAATTTTTGAATGTAGATCAGAGACATTCGAGAATGAGTTTGCTATATGTTTGGGGACATAGCTATGAATTCGAGAATGATCAAAATTGGGAGCTTATTGAGCAATTTGGTGAAAAAATAGGTGGGAAGAGTGACATATGGTATGCAACCAATGCTGAGATTGTCGCTTATATGAAGGCGATACAAGCATTACGCTTTACGATGGATTGCCAAGTTGTGCATAATGCTACTGCTACTGATGTTTGGATAAGTGTGCAGGACAAGCCTATTGAAGTGAAAGCAGGCAGTATAGTAGATTTAAGCTAGCGCACGAAGGCTGAAGAAAGATGAAGTATAGATACACTTAATATTACATTATCAGAGGAAGAATTATTACTTATTGATCAAGTTTCACGCAAAGCTGGGGTTAGCATCCCATCGACAAGATAAATAGTCCAAACTATACAAAAAGGGATGACAGTCTTGTTACGCAGTTCATTGCGTAGCAAATCTGTCATCCCTTTATTTATGAATTGAAGTAATTATTCTTAAAGACCTTCTAAGAAGCGTTCTGCTTCAAGTGCTGCCATACAGCCAGTACCTGCAGCTGTAATGGCTTGACGGTATGTGGAGTCTTGAACGTCACCACAAGCGAACACACCAGGGATATTTGTAGTCGTTGTACCAGGTTTAACGAGAATGTAGCCACTCTCATCAGTCGTAATTTGTCCATCAAGGAATCCAGTGTTAGGAGTATGACCGATTGCGATAAATACGCCATCTGTTTCGATAATTTCCTCTTCACCAGTCTCATTGTTAAGAACTTTAAGACCTGTAACACCCATGCCGTTAGCAAGAACTTCAACCGGTGTGCGGTTAAGTGCCCACTCGATTTTTTCGTTAGCGCGAGCACGGTCCTGCATAATTTTCGAAGCACGTAGCTCAGTACGACGGTTAACGACAGTTACTGAAGATGCGAATTTAGTTAGGAAGCCAGCTTCCTCCATAGCGGAGTCACCGCCACCGATAATAACGATTTTCTTACCGCGGAAGAAGAATCCATCGCAAGTAGCACAAGTACTTACGCCACGACCGATATTATCTTGCTCACCAGGAATTCCAAGATATTTGGCAGAAGCACCAGTAGAAATAATAACAGATTCCGCTATAACTTCTCCCATGCCCTCAACATCTAATACGAAAGGACGTTTGCTCATATCAACACTTTTAACTGATCCAGTTTTGAAAGTAGCACCGAAACGTTCAGCTTGCTTACGCATGTTAGACATAAGCTCCGAACCAAGAATCCCTTCAGGGAAGCCTGGGAAGTTCTCGATTTCAGTAGTCGTTGTTAATTGACCACCTGGTTGCCAGCCTTCGATGACAACAGGCTCCATATTTGCACGAGCTAAGTACATTGCAGATGTTAGTCCAGCAGGACCAGTTCCGATAATAACTGTTTTATACATAATAGATTCCTCCGAAATAATTCTAGTTTGTAACTGTAATGAAAATAATCACAGTTGTTATCTTTCTAAGTTATTACAAACTGCAATGGATGTCAACGAAGTTCATACAACTTTCATGTTATAGGGTTCGATATTTTTCAAAAGCTATACATTTTTTTGTGAAGTTTTAATAGCGTATGCAGTTTTATCCAATTTGTGGAGGAGATTGTTATAATGTTTACCTTAAGGCTACTCATTGGTCGAAATAAAGGTAAAAGTATCTTTGTTAGCTTCGCAAACCTAGTTCCCGAGCGAAAGAAAGTAACTTTTTTCTTTATTTACCTCAAAAGCCGAGCGGAAGGTTGGAATAGAGCAACAATTTTCTTTATTTACCTCAAAAGCCGAGCGGAAGGTTGGAATAGAGCAACAATTTTCTTTATTTACCTCAAAAGCCGAGCGGAAGGTTGGAATAGAGCAACAATTTTCTTTATTTACCTCAAAAGCCGAGCGGAAGGTTGGAATAGAGCAACAATTTTCTTTATTTACCTCANAACAATTTTCTTTATTTACCTCAAAAGCCGAGCGGAAGGTTGGAATAGAGCAACAATTTTCTTTATTTACCTCAAAAGCCGAGCGGAAGGTTGGAATAGAGCAACAATTTTCTTTATTTACCTCAAAAGCTGATTGGAAGGTTGAAAAAGAGTAACTTTTTTTCTCTATTTACCTCAGAAGCCGACTGTTTGCTCCACAACCTGTGCTATTGAGCAAAATAAAGTTAAAAGTGCGCTTGTTCGCTCCGTGGACCAGCTAATTAGACACATTAGAGCAATTTTTTGTTTTGTTCATCCCCTTGCTACAGCGAAGAGAACTAATTACTCGTGGAACAGCGATTGGTTCTCGTAGCGCGCTCTCAGCAACTTCGATAAGTTCTCGTAGCTTCCCCCTATTGTACGTACAAGTTAACCGTATGCTATACTAAAACCATACAACTAATAAGTACATGAGGTGTACGGATGAAAGAGACTCCGAAATATATTCAAGTTAAAGAAGAAATATTGCGTTGGATCATTACAGGACAATATGCTCCACATAAAAAGCTTCCGTCTGAGAACGAAATTGTAAAACAATTTGATATGAGCAGGCAAACAATAAGACAAGCTTTAGGCGAGCTGGAGCAAGAAGGCTGGCTTTATAAGGAACAGGGTAAAGGAACATTTGTAGCAGAGCACTCCGCGAGTTCTAATCGCCATCAAGGAACAGGCATGACGATTGGATTAATTACTACATACATATCCGATTATATTTTCCCGACGATTGTTAGAGGGGTCGAAGCAAGCGTACGTGAACGTGGTGCTAGACTTTTATTAGCGAGTACAGACAATGAAAAACTTAAAGAAAAGCAAAGCTTAGAATCAATGCTACGTGAGCAATTAACGGGGTTAATTATTGAACCTACCAAAAGTGCCGAAGGGAATCCTAACTATTCCTATTTTCTCGCGCTTGATTCCTTACGTATTCCTTATGTAATGCTTAATGAAAGATATAGTGAAGTCGATGCACCATGCCTCCGTATTGATGATGAATTAGGTGGTTATCGCGCGGCTAAGCATCTAATCGATCTAGGACATCGCAGAGTAGCGGGGTTTTTCAAAACGGATGATTTCCAAGGTATTCGCCGTATGAAGGGCTTCGTACGAGCATTCAAAGAGCAAGGTATAAGTATATCCAGTGACTATATTTTGCGCTACAGCTCGGAAGAAAAGGAAACGGTACCTGCCCATGCATTACACCAATTGTTGAAACAGGATGCATCAGACCGACCGACGGCAATTGTTTGCTATAACGATGAATTAGCTGTGAAAATGCTCGATATTGTCAGACAAGAGGAGCTACAAGTGCCTGAACATCTGTCTATTGTAGGGTTTGACGATGCCAACTTAGCAACAGCGACCGAAGTGAAGCTAACGACAATCGCTCATCCTAAGACACAGATGGGTAGAGATGCAGTGCAAATGCTTATGCAAATTGTTGAACAAGGTGTAGGAGTAGCAATGGACGATAAAGTATACATGCCTGAGCTTGTTGTGCGTGAATCAACGAGCAAGCCTTTCCAGCTATAGCTAGAAAGTTACGCAAGTATATAACTGCTTAGTTTTCACGACAGTTCATCAACCTGCTTCTTAGTTAATATCTCTATAATTAAGCGGGCTATACATGAACTCTGACATGAGAAAGTTATACATTTTTGTGGATTATCAATGATATCGAAATTAACGTATGAAAAAATATTGAAAACAATTAACAAAAACATAGTGACACACTTGTACGTACAACTTATAATGTAATTATGGTGAATTACGTATCCTGTACGTATAAGTTGTATTTTTTCTGAATGACAGATAAGTTATGCTTTCGATGTAACTTTTCATCGCAAGATGATTAACTGAACGAAATGAAAAGTATGGCTTATGCTTTCGATGTAACTTTTCATCGCAAGATGATTAACTGAACGAAATGAAAAGTATGGCTTATGCTTTCGATGTAACTTTTCATCGCAAGATGATTAACTGAACGAAATGAAAAGTTTAAGGAGAGTGAGTATTCGTATGCTAGAACAATTGAAGCAACAAGTATGGGAAGCTAATATGGAACTTCCGAAATATGGTTTGGTGACATTTACTTGGGGAAATGTAAGTGGAATCGATCGTGAATCTGGTCTAGTTGTAATTAAACCAAGTGGCGTGCCATATGAAGAACTAAAACCTGAGCAGATGGTTGTTGTCGATCTTGACGGTAATGTAGTAGAAGGGAGCTATCGTCCTTCTTCTGATACAGCTACTCATGTCCTTCTATATAAGCATTTTGAAGACATCGGAGGCGTTGTTCATACTCATTCTCCTTGGGCAACGAGTTGGGCTCAAGCAGGTAAAGGCATTCCTGCACTTGGTACGACGCATGCTGATTACTTCTATGGAGAGATTCCTTGTACGCGTGCGATGACGAAGGACGAAATTCAAGGTGCATATGAGCATGAGACAGGTGTTGTTATCGTTGAAACGTTTAAGCAGCGCCAGATTGATCCTAATATGGTTCCGGCGGTGCTTGTTAATAGTCACGCGCCATTTGTATGGGGTAAGGATGCTCATAATGCTGTTCATAATGCTGTCGTTGTAGAGGAAGTAGCTAAGATGGGACTTCACACGCTCGCATTAAATCCACAAGTAAGTCCAATGGATCAAGAATTGTTGGATCGTCATTACTTACGTAAGCATGGTGCAAACGCATACTACGGTCAAAAATAGGAGGAGTTAATTATGAGTAAGAAATATGCTATTGGTGTAGACTATGGAACACAATCAGGTCGTGCAGTATTAGTTGATCTATCAAATGGTCATGAGCTCGCTGATCATGTCACCCCTTATCGTCATCATGTTATGGACGAAACGCTTCCATCTGGACGAAAGCTTGAGTATGACTGGGCATTACAGCATCCTCAAGATTATATAGAAGTATTAGAAAACTCAATTCCCGCTGTTATGAGTGCTGCTGGTATCGTACCTGAAGATGTGATCGGCCTTGGTATCGACTTTACAGCTTGTACAATGCTACCAATTAATGAACAAGGTAGTCCATTATGTTTTGCAGAGCAGCATGTTGATAATCCCCATGCATGGGTGAAATTATGGAAGCATCATGCAGCACAGCCCGAAGCAGATGCAATTAATGAAATAGCAGCAGCTCGTGGTGAGAAATGGTTAGCTCGTTATGGTGGTAAAATTTCATCGGAATGGATGCTGGCGAAAGTATGGCAAACATTAGATGAAGCACCTGAAATCTATGAAGAAGCTGATCAATTTGTTGAAGCTACAGATTGGGTAGTTGGACAGATGACAGGAAATGTTGTGCGAAATAGCTGTACAGCTGGCTATAAAGCGATCTGGCACAAGCAAGATGGTTATCCAAGTGAAGAATTCCTAAGCGCATTAGATCCTCGTCTAGCGAAACTGACGTCTACGAAGTTACGTGGTGATGTTGTGCCGCTTGGTACGAAGGCTGGTGAATTAACAGCTGAGATGGCAGCGAAAATTGGTCTAGCAGCAGGAACTGCGATTGCGGTTGGTAACGTCGATGCACATGCAGCTGTACCAGCAGTCGGTGTAGTTACTCCAGGTAAATTAGTGATGTCTATGGGGACTTCAATCTGCCATCTTATTCTCGGTGATACTGAACGTGAAGTAGAAGGCATGTGCGGTGTTGTTGAAGATGGCATTGTTCCTGGATACTTTGGCTATGAAGCAGGTCAATCAGCGGTTGGTGATATTTTCGAATGGTTTGTTGAAGAAAGTGTGCCAGCCTATGCTTATCGTGAAGCTGAGCAAGCAGGGGAGCATATCCATGAATATCTAACTCGTCGTGCGAATGAGCTAGTACCAGGGCAATCTGGTCTGCTAGCACTTGATTGGTGGAATGGTAACCGCTCTGTTCTTGTAGATACGAATCTTACAGGTACAATGCTAGGTATGACGTTACTTACTAAGCCATGGGAAATGTATCGTGCACTACTAGAAGCAACTGCTTTCGGCACTCGTAAAATTGTTGATGCCTTCCATTCAAATGGTGTAGTAGTTGATGAATTATATGCTTGTGGTGGACTACCTCAGAAAAATAAACTATTAATGCAAATTTATGCAGATGTAACAAATCGCGAAATCAAAATTGCCGCATCTAAGCAAACGCCAGCACTTGGCGCTGCAATGTTTGGAGCAGTTGCAGCTGGAGCTGCAAAAGGCGGTTATGATAGCATTGTTGATGCAGCGGCTAACATGGCTCGTGTACGCGAAGAAACATTCAAGCCTATTGCTGAAAATGTAGCAGTTTACGATAAACTATACGCAGAATACAATCTGCTTCATGACTACTATGGTCGTGGCGATAACGATGTAATGAAGCGCTTGAAGGTAATCAAAGAGCAAGTGAATTAATTAAGCTAGTAATCTAAAGAAGATGGTGCCCTCGTATTATACAGGCACCATCTTTTTTAGTGAAAATAGTTACGCGAATACGATAGAATAGATGATTGCGAACTTATTTTGCACACGATCTAGGAAAAATGAAACAAGGCATATTTTATAACGTATACAGTATAGGTGAAAAGCACTATTGTGTAAAATAGATCTAATTTCCCACTATTTTGAAATGGAGAACAGTACCCATATAGTATAGAATAGAACTAAGACTGTCTAAATAGAGAGAGTAGCAAGAAGTTGAATAAGGTGGGAGCTGAGCATACGTGTATTGTCATCATTGTCAACGAGGTTTTGCTGAAGATGCTATATACTGTAGCCAATGTGGAAAAAAGTTGCTTCAGCACAACATTGCGAGTGAACAGAAGGTTGGCATTTGGCCAGACGAAACAATTGAATTTATTAATGTGGATCATACTGAGCATGAAGAGCTTATTGATGAATTAAGTATCCAATCTAATGATAAGGTGAAAGATAATGTTAAATCTAGCAAGGGTAATTTCGCCGTTAAGATTACGATTGGGTTTCTCTTATTAATTGTTGTTATTTCAGGAGTGCTATTCCGTTATTATAAAATTGAATTAGATCATAATGAGCATGTATTGGAGCTACAATCTGATGCAAAGCTTTCTGCACTTGCAGGCAAATATGAAGAGGCGATCACCTATTTAGATGAAGCTATTTCGATTCGTCCTCAATTCAATCCACTGCAACAAGATCAAAACTTAGTCTATGTAGCGATCAAGATAGAACGAATTGCTGCAGATTTAGAAGCGATTATTGATCGAGGATCAGAGTCAGAGGCTTCGAAAAAATTAGAAGATTTTAGACAGGAATTGAACGGCTACAAAGAACCGATCTTTGATAAGCTTCGAGAAAAATTAGAAGAGTTAAATATGAAGTATACGATACTTAGTTTAACGAATGAGCTAACTACACTTGGGTCGATATCTGATCTTGGCAACTTACTTAATGTCGTTAATGGATTAATTGGTGAAGAAGCAGCGACGTTGAGAGAGCAAATTATTGATCGGATTCGTACGACTGCTACGGCGGAAGTGAATGATTTGTTAACTAAGAAAAAGTTTACAGCTGCATTAAAGACGACAGAAAGTGCATTAGCATGGTCGCGTGCAGATGATACGTTACTTGACCTTAAGCAAAAAGTTAAGCAAGAGCAGACCGCATACGAACTAGTTGAAGAACAACGTATACAGCAGGCAATGGAAGAAGCTGCTGCGGAGGATTATATTAACCAGACTGCAGCGATTGAATTAATTGAGTATGAAAAAGTAATGAATGAACTTGGTGATATTGTTGTTGTTGCTTATATGAAAAATGTGGCTACTCGCTCGATATACGATGTGACGATTGACTATAAAATCGTCGATTCCACAGGAACAGTAATTAGTGATGGTACGATGAGTGTGACACCAGGCTATATCGGCTCAGGTGAAGGAATGAGTTTCTCCGTAACACTTCCAGAAGGTTTGGATTATGAAGAAGAAATTGATGTAACGATATCAAATGGAACATGGAGTCTAGAATAATATAATGCTTTCGATGCGACTTTTCATGGAAGAGAAGTGTATCAGGAAGTGAATGAAAAGTTAGGTTTATGCTTTCGATGCAACTTTTCATTAACGAGAAGTGTATCAGGAAGCGAATGAAAAGTTAGGTTTATGCTTTCGATGCGACTTTTCATTAACGAGAAGTATATCAAGAAGCAAATGAAAAGTTTTAGGAGGATGGAGCATGAACTGGAAGGCGATGTTGATCAGTCTCGGCGTACTCCTTCTGCTCGGTGGAGGTCTTCTTACATACATTGAGTTGAAAGAAAACATTCCGAGGCAGTTGAATGGTTCTCCTCTAATTGCAGTAGGCGAGAAGACGAAATCACTTAAAGATATAATCTTTGAAACACAGAAATATGTTGTGATGATTGAGACGGATAATGGTGATCAAGGCTCAGCTTTTTTATATAATGAGCATGGTGATCTTATCACGAATGCTCATGTTGTATCTGGAGTAAGAGAAGTTAGAGTGAAGACTGCAGATGCCCGCGAATTAATTGGTGAAGTAATTGGAATCAGTACGGAAGTCGATGTCGCGGTCGTTCGCGTACCTGAGCTTGCTAATTCGGGTAGCTTACCATTGGTTAAGTATGAAAAAGCAAGTGTAGGTGATGAGGTGCTATCGATAGGCAGTCCGCTTGGTCTACAAAATACAGTAACGACAGGTATGATTAGTGGTGTTGGTCGAAGCTTACAAATTTCCCCGTACACTTATAGTGATCTATATCAAATATCGACGCCGATCTCGCATGGTAATAGCGGTGGTCCACTAGTTGATACATCTACAGGCTATGTGCTTGGAATTAACTCAGCAGGTCTTGAGAATAGTTCCATCGGCTTTAGCATTCCGATTGTTAATGTATTGCCACTAATCGAGGGCTGGTCTATGGAACCGATGACGATGCTACCAGGTATTACGTTAAATGAGGATTCTGAAACGGTTGAAGAAACCAAGCGACTAGATCAACTTGCTAGTTATCTTATTGCGCACTTCTATGATGCTATTAATATCGGGGATTATGTTTATGCATATACTCTACTAGGCAATAGCTGGCAAGAAGGAACGAGTTATGTGAAATTTAGAGAGAGTTATATTGCTACAAGAAATATATCAATTGATGACGAGCATATTACGCTCGGTGATGAAGAAGCTACAATTACAGTCATTATTTCAGCTGACGAACGTGTGGATGGCTCTTACAAATTAACAAAGCGGCAAATTAGTTTTAGAGTGGGCTACGATGATGATCAGTTAAAATTGTTGAATAGTAAAAGTAAGCAGCTTCAGTAGACTTGAATATGCAAAAGGCGAACTTCATTCCTCGAAAAGAGAGGAGGATGAAGTCCGCCTTTTTTACTTCATAATGACTTATGCGTATATTAGATCAACGCTAATCTGATCATTCGGCTGTAAGTTGTAATTCAACATGTTAGTGGAAATATTTCTACCATTTAAGCGAATAACATAATTTACATTGCCACCGATGACAACGCCGCTTACAAGTAGTATTTGGCCAGATGGAGAAAGTTGGATAACACCTGTACTAGCTAGAGCATCGAAGATCGTTAATCCAGGCTGGTACATAATCTGGTAAGTTCCAGTAGCATTGGGGTAAGCACTACCTCCATTAATGGATAAAAATACTGCTTGTTGGGGAATCGGTGCAACCCCTCCACCACCGCCACCTATCGGAATTGGGATTGGAATCGGGAGGACGCCGCCAAATGGTACAAACGGTCCAAAGGGACCGAACGGACCAAAAGGTCCATGCCCAGGTCCATGCCCAGGTCCATGCCCAGGTCCATGTCCGGGTCCGTGCCCATGTCCGGGTCCATGTCCAGGTCCATGTCCATGTCCGGGTCCATGTCCGGGTCCATGTCCGGGTCCATGTCCGCTATGCCCACCAGGTCCGGGAGGGCGTTCTTCTCCATCATTAATATAGCCTAGAGCAGGCCAATCATCATGCTCGCGGGGGACAGCAGGTGTTGTCGTTTGCTGAAATAGATGCTGAGCACCATGATGACCATGTTGGTGTCCATGATGACCATCGTCATCGTGGTCGTCATGATCGTGTTCATCATCGTGGTCGTGATCTTGATGATGACCTTCGCCATGTGGATGCTGAGGTAGCCAAGGTAGCCCCCATGGTGCAGGGACCCATTGACCTGGTTGACCAGGAATAGGTTGCCACCAAATAAATTGCCCTGAATGAGGACCGCTCGGCATATGAGGTTGAGGCATTGCAAAGCGATGATTTATTGAGCCGCAATCACAAGGTTGGTTGAAGTAAACATCTGGTCCGGGATAGAAGTTATTCATATAAGTATTCAAGCTCCTTTACGAAACGTATTAGGCATTAGACCTGAGTTAGCTTATGCGCCTAGTCGTAAGGAGGTGTCTATTCTATACATACAAGAAAAGGCAGCTTGTTCATCGAATGGATGACTAAGCTACCTTTTTAGTGAAGAAAGATATTATTTAACTGCTGCTTCGTAACGTGTACCAACTTCATTCCAGTTAACAACATTCCAGAAAGCTGCAATGTAGTCAGGACGTTTGTTTTGGTAGTTCAAGTAGTAAGCATGCTCCCAAACATCAAGACCAAGAATAGGAGTTTTACCGTCCATAATTGGGCTATCTTGGTTTGGTAAGCTGTAAACTTCAATTTCGCCGTTTGAAACAGCTAGGAATGCCCAACCGCTACCGAAACGAGTTGTTGCTGCTTTAGCAAATTCAGCTTTGAAATTATCGAAGCTACCAAATTTGCTATCAATTGCTGCTGCAAGAGCACCAGTAGGTGCGCCACCAGCGTTAGGAGCGATTGTTTCCCAGAACAAGCTATGGTTAGCATGTCCACCACCATTGTTGCGAACAGCAGTGCGAATAGCTTCAGGAACGCTATCTAGGTTAGCAATAAGCTCTTCAATTGATTTAGATTGAAGCTCAGGAGCAGATTCCAAAGCAGCATTAAGATTAGTTACATAAGCATTATGATGGCGACCGTGATGAATTTCCATAGTCAATGCATCGATGTGTGGTTCAAGCGCGTTGTGCGCATACGGTAAAGATGGTAATTGATGAGCCATTAATAAAACCTCCAATGTATTATGTAGTTACTCCTATTATTATCCTCCATTTAAACTAATAAATCAACATTGATGTTGAAAAAGTCCAATTGCTTAAAAAGCAACAAACTGTAGTATAAGCAGACAAATCGATTATTATGCAAAAACAGATGACGTGATGTGAGAACATAATAAATAGGCTCTGTTATACGTCATTGTTGTTTTTTCTCATTAAGCTATACCAGCTAATAGCATGTCAAGATTACCAGTAAAATTACCCTAAATCTTATGTTATAGTTAAAAAACATAAACCAAATGACCCTCCAATTCGCAGAATGTTTTGGAAGGTTAAACCAATTATAATTGTTAAGTCAGACGGAATGCCTTTTTACTTTTTAAGATGGCATGGAGCCAATGAACTAGCTTATTTGCACATGCGACTAATGCTACTTTATGCGGCTTACCCTCGGTTCTTTTACGTTCGTAAAATTCTTTGATTCGAGTGTTACGAGAACGAATAAGTCCACACTGAACAGCCATCACCAGCGCGTAACGCAGCTGCCTGGAACCACGTTTCGTGATTCGATTTCGAGTTGCGGTAAACTTACCGGATGCAAAGACACTCGGGTCAATGCCTGCAAAGGCGACTAGCTTTTTAGGATGATCAAATCGGTCGATTTCTCCAATTTCAGATAAAATTGTTGCTGCAATTTTATGCCCAATACCGGGAATCGACTGAATTAATTCATACTCTTCAATTTCTTCAGCCAGAGCAGCGATGTTCTGTTCCAATCCAGTAAGATGCTCTTGGTACTGAAGAATGAGTGTAATAAGGACTTTCAAATTGATTAAGTGGCTTGCATACATGGTTTGCTGAAATGGATTTTGTTTCGCCGCATCCAGCAGTCGTTGTATCCGTTGGTTAATCCAGTCCTCTGAGCGCCCCCGTTTCAAAGAAAGCAGTTCTTTCATCTTAGATTTTAGTGTGATTTCATCCGTCTGCAACACGGAATATGAGGTTGGAAATTCACTTAAAAACCGTAGTGAAATACCGGAATACATAGCTCCAAAGACACCTTTGTAAGCAGGGAAAACCTGAACTAAAACAGCCTGGAATTGTAGCTTAGTCTGTACACACATCTTTGAGAGAGATTCGTATTGTCTTGTAAGATAGCGCAGATTGAGAAGTTGCACTCCTCTATTCTTAAAAGGTTCAAACTCTTCTTTGTAGTACAACTCTCCCAATAGGTAAGCGTCAGCTGCATCCGTCTTTACTTTACGAAGTTGAGACTTTCTACGCCGATTTGAGAGGAGCGGATTAATGACAATGTAAATATAGTGATGTTCCTCTAGGAACTGAACAACGGGACTTTGGTAATGTCCGGTTGCTTCTAGAATAAGCAAAGGGCGTTGTTTGGCTGCAGATTCAATATCCTTTAAAGCTTGAAGGAGATTAGCTAAACCATCACGAGTATGCTCGAAGTGGAATGTCCCTCTGAATGGCTTTCCACGCTCTAAAGAGGCTTGTCCATGGGTTTCTTCTTTAGAAATATCTAGACCGATAACTGGATTCATTACATCTCTCCCTGTAAGTTTAGATTCACCGGCATCCCCTATGGTTCTTCTTGTCGCTCCATAGCATCGCTTGTTATACGGGATCTTATGTCCCTACCAGCCTCAATCATGGTCATGACAAGTAGGGGTGAACATTATAGCTCTCGGGATCAAGTCCCACGGGCAGGTACGTTCGACCAGGCTACCTTAATCCTCTATGCAAATGAAAAAAGGATCAACCAGAAATAACTGGTTGATCTCATAATACGAACGGGCAGTTTAGCGCAACTTTTCAATTTATTATTCGTCCTAATTTATGGAAAAGGAGATGGCGACAATATGCTGTTATATATTCTTTTATCAATTGGTTTTATATTTTCATTAATTGCAAATTTCACTCATAAAGACAAAGAAACACTAAACAGTTTTTTTGTTTCACTAATTACTTATTCAATATTCTTCTGCATAGCAAAAATCAACTACTCTCTCGCAAATCTAGATGCTTCATTCAGTACAATTCCAATAATACTATTGCTTATAATTTCATTGTTTTCTTTATTAATTTATCAATACCGACAAACTGACGTACATTGGTGACGGAGGACTGATTGAAGTTCATCATTACGCTAAAGTGGAACTATAGTGGAGGGGCTTGCATATGGGAGCTCCTCTTTTACATTGAAGTAACGGGCAGTTATGTTGAAAATGTCTTGCTCCATAAGTTTAATCGTGATATCATCGTTTTAAACCAATATTTACCTATAAAAGCTGTGATGAGAAAGAGTAATTGGACAGTTTCTTTTACAGTGAGCCCCTTTGTGCTGAAAGGGGGCAAAGAATAGTTCCGATGAATATGGTCTCTGAGCTGCACCTCGAAACCCATTAGGGAAGTAGGATGTGACGGTGGCACCCGTTATAGTGCTAGGGTATAAGCAACGTAATTAAAGTTGCCGTACTTGAAAAGAGGTCGATGCGTTAAGCATTGATGAACTTGGGTGGTAACACGGAGTATTAACTCTCGTCCCTTTACGGGGCGGGAGTTTTATTTTTTTATCACAAATGTAAATATGGGAGGTTTTTGAGATGGAAAGAAAAAACACTTTTAACGAAATTGCAAGGGAATACGACAAGTACAGACCGAGCTATCCAGAACAGTTATTTACTGACATCTTGGAGTTCACGGCTATCAAGGAGGGCGATTCCATACTTGAAATCGGCTGTGGCACAGGTCAGGCAACGAAAGGTTTTGTTGATTTAGGGTTTGATAATGTGACTTGCATTGAGTTAGGTCAAAATTTAGCGGAACTTACTCGTGAAAAATTTAAAAACAGACCAAATGTTAACATAATCAATTCCCCATTTGAAACTTGGCAGAGTGAAAAGAGTAACTTTGACTTGGCTATATCTGGTACAGCCTTTCACTTTATTCAGCCACAAGAAGTTGGCTATCGCAAGGTCTTCGACTTGCTCAGTGACGAAGGCAATATAGCATTCTTTTGGACCGTCCATGTTCCGTCTTTTGATGATATCTCTAATCGAATTCGAGAAAGTTACAAGAGATATGCACCTCAACTAGATGATTACAAAAACGCAACCATTGAACAAATTATTGATGAAAGGTCAGTTTTAACTCTAAAGGATGGGTTGTTTAAGGAATTAGAAGTAAAGCAATACATTTGTAATCACACCTATACAGCTAATGAATATATCTCTTTATTAAACACTAATTCCAGACATAGACTAATTCCCGACAATGTGCGATTTGAATTGTTTGGGGAAATCAAAGAAGCGATTGAAGAACATGGTGGAATTCTTATTAAACCTCAAGCGGTTGTATTGTTCCATGCAAAGAAAAATCTAAAGTGAATACCCAACAAATTCATTCGTTAAACTCCCATGGGAGAACGGAATTACTTCCATCATCTGTGGTGCGACGCTTGCGCTGCATGTATGGCTAACGGGAAACGTTAGTTTAATAAACCGCCCCTACGTGGGGGCGGTTTTCTTTAGTTTAAAAATCAACATTAAGATTTAACATAGCCAATAAATAAAGCGTTTTCATATAAAAAACAAGTGAAAATTTAAAATTTCATTTTTAAAAATGACAATACGTGAAGGTTTTTGTGTATAATTGTCGTATTATGTACAAGTACTGAACTTTGATAAGTAGGTGTAAATCATGAATTTGCGTTCAATTAAGTTATCTGATACTCGTAAAATTACTGAGCTATTTGAAGAGGTTTTATCAGAAGATTGTTATGAGCAAACTATTGAGGTCTTCGGTCGTCAATTAAGCTGGGATAGTGATCTTGTACTAGTCGCTGAGGCTGATGAAAAAATTGTTGGCGTAATAATTGGCACAATTGATAATAACAAAGGTTATTATTATAGAATTGCTGTCTCTACCTTATATCAAAGACAAGGAGTAGGCAAACAACTTGTCAAAGCCTTGAAGCAACGTTTCGAAGAGAAAAAAGTAATGAAGATTTACGTTACAGCTGATGAACATAATGAGCCGCTATTGCCGCTATTTGAGTCGATTGGCTTCGTAGCATCAGATTTTATCCGATCTTTCCAAAAAATAAGTATTTTGACAGGCTAATAACATTAACAGAGCATATTTTATGTACATATTTAATGTGCATAAATATGCTTTTTTTATTATATAAAGGGTCATTCATTTCATTGACTATGCTTTACATGTGTTATAATGTTGTAGCCTTGCTAGAAGATAGTAGAGTAAGATATGAAGTATTAGTATTCGCAATGGGCAGAGCGTTTTAGAATATGCTTTTGAAGTGACTTTTTGTATGCAGTGAATGATGTCAAAACGCTTATGAAAAGTTGTAGGAGGAGTCATAAGATTATGGTAGCCGAATTATGGGATTGGATTAAGACAATTGTTATTGCATTTGTTATCGTCTTTCTTGTGCAAATGTTTTTATTTTCACTTGCTATCGTAAGCGGAAGCTCAATGGAGCCAACATTACACAATAAAGAATGGTTATTTTCTAATAAAATTATATATCATATTTCATCCCCAGAAGTAAACGATATTGTAGTGTTGGAAAACCCTAAAATTGCTGATAATCCTGGTGATAAATATTTTGTGAAACGTATAGTTGGTAAAGCTGGAGATCATATTGTAATAATAAATGGTCAGCTTGTTCGCAATGATAAAGTCGTTGACGAGCCTTACACAGATTCAGTAATTGAAGGACTACAAGATATAGATATTGTTGTACCTGAAGGTATGTATTACGTTATGGGCGATAATCGTAAGTTTATGATGAGTAATGACAGTCGAGCTTTTGGACCAATACAAGCGGATCGTATTGTTGGCAGAATAGACGGAATAATATTTCCATTCAATAAATTCGAATGGTTCTAGGTTGGTGAATGTAGGTTGGTAGACAAATGGCAGAAACTGAAGGAAGAATTAAAGCAAGCGGCTCAAGAATTGGGCATCGATGCAATCGGCATCGCATCACCCGATCCTTTTGCCCAGTTAAAGGAACGATTAATACGTCATCGTGAGTTAGGAAGAGAGTCTGGCTTTGAGGCAAAAGATTTGAATCGCAGAACGGATCCATCCTTAATATTTGATCGACCGAAAAGTATCATTGCTATTGCGGTTGCCTATTCTTCAAAATTAGATAATGCACCCAAATCAGAAGTGGGTGCTAGACGCGGTATTATGGCTAGATCTGCTTGGGGTAATGATTATCACCATGTCCTGCGGGAGCGTATGGACAAGCTTGAAGCATGGTTGCGGGAGCGTGAGCCGCAATTGCGTAGTGAAAGCATGGTTGATACAGGCGAATTATCTGATCGTGCGGTTGCTGAGCGAGCTGGAATTGGTTTTAGTGCGAAAAATTGTTCGATTATTTCACCGGAGCTAGGCTCTTGGATTTATCTAGGTGAGATTATAACTAATTTGCCGTTGCCGCCAGATGATGAAGTAACGGAGCAATGTGGAACATGTACGAAATGTATTGATGCTTGTCCAACTGGAGCATTAGTTAGCGGAGGGCAATTAGATGCGCAGAAATGTGTATCATTCCTGACCCAAACGAAAGGCATGATCTCCGATGAGCATATGCGAAAAATTGGTAATCGATTGTATGGATGTGATACATGTCAAATCGTATGTCCAATTAATCGTGGGAAGAACTGGACGCATCATGAAGATTTACTACCAGATGTTGAGGTTGCTAAGCCACTCCTTATCCCGCTCTTAACGATAGGAAATAAAGAATTCAAAGAAAAGTACGGTTATACATCCGCAGCATGGCGTGGCAAAAAACCAATTCAACGTAATGCGGTTATTGCTCTAGGTAACTTCAAAGATTCGACAGCAATTCCCGCGTTAGCAAAAGTGCTAAAAGATGATCCAAGAGAGGTACTGCGTGCAACTGCTGCATGGTCCTTAGGTAGAATTGGTGGAGATGACGCATTAGTTGAATTGGAATCGGCAATTAGTTGCGAAAAAGATGAAGAAGTAATCAAACAAATTACATTGTCAGTAAATAACATTAATAGTTGCAATAGTAAGTAATGATTATTGCCTAAAGGAATATATCATGATATTATACAATGATGTAATGCTAACAAAACGTTGAGAGGTCAGGGTGAAATTATGGAATGGTATAATTATGTAATTCCGATTGTAACGCTACTTATTGGTGCAGTAGTTGGCTTCCTTGTCGGAGTTTACTATTTACGTAAGCAGCTTGAAAATATGCAGAATAATCCTGAAATGCTACAGAAGATGGCAAAACAAATGGGCTATAATCTGAACAATAAACAGATGCAAAAAGCTCAGGGTATGATGAAAAATCAGAAATTCCCTCGATAATTGTGAGGGCAGGAGGGAGCGAACTAAAGAATGGCGGGGAAAAAAAATTACGTCAATTCCCAGGTTTCTAGCAACCGAGATAAGATTGAAGCACATATTACGGAAATTCTGAAATTAATTGGTGAAGATGTCGAGCGAGAAGGTTTACTTGAAACACCAGCGCGTGTTACGCGTATGTATGAGGAAATTTTTGCAGGTTATGAGGTTGAACCTCGTGAAGTGCTTGGAGTAATGTTTGATGAGAATCATGAAGAACTTGTTGTAGTGAAAGATATTATATACTACAGCCAATGTGAACATCATATGGCTCCATTTTTCGGTAAAGTTCATATTGGATATTTACCAAGTGGAAAAATCGTGGGTTTAAGCAAATTAGCTCGTCTAGTTGAGGCGGTTACACGTAGATTGCAAGTACAGGAACGTATTACTACTCAAATTGCAAACACATTAGTAGAAGAACTAGCCCCACATGGCGTTATTGTCGTAGTGGAAGGTGAACATCTATGCATGTGTGCAAGAGGTGTTAAAAAGCCAGGTAGTAAAACGATTACTACGGCATTACGTGGGCAGTACAAGCAAGATTCAGCAATACGCTCAGAGTTTATGATGTTACTTAAGCAATAATTTTATGCAGGTAATTCATAAAGTGGACTTTTTGAATTTTTATTTTAAATAGAAAGAAGCTTTTCAATCGTTCGTACACAGAACGGTTGAGAAGCTTCTTTTTTTATTTATTCATTTGCGTTATTCTTATAGCATCAATAAAATGAAAAGATAAGATGTAACGTTAAGAATTAGCTGAGCTATTGTGATCATATAATATATAAGCATTTTATATAAGGGAGTGTTCTGTAATGAAGCTACAAAAGCTTATAGATAAGTTATTATTTTCTCGAATCATTGGTGATGCTGATGTTGAAGTAGCAGGTATTCACAATGATAGCAGAGCGATCAGATCCAATCATATGTTTGTATGTACGAAGGGCGCGAAGGAAGATGGTCATGCCTATATTCCACAAGCTATTGCAAATGGTGCGAAAAGCATCGTTATTCAAGATGAACAAGCGCATTATGCAGAAGGAATTACATATATTCTCGTCCCAGATACGAGCAAAGCAGCATCCATTATGGTTGATGCCTTCTATCATTCACCGACTCGTCAGCTCCAATTAATTGGGATAACCGGTACGAATGGAAAGACGACAACGGCGAATTTAATCGAGCATATATTGACGTATCATCATCATAAGACAGGTGTAATCGGTACGATTGAAATTCGTTATCCCGGCTTTCAAGAGGAAGCTAAGCTAACGACGCCATTATGCTATGATTTACAACGTTATTTCTACAATATGTCGCAAGCTGATGTAGAGTATGCGGTGATGGAAGTTTCTTCTCATGCACTTGATCTTGGCCGAGCACATGGCTGCCACTTCAAAACAGCTGTGTTCACTAATTTAACGCAAGATCATCTCGACTATCATATTACGATGGAAGCATATGGTGAAGCGAAAGGATTGTTGTTTGCACAATTAGGTAATGACTATGAACAAGCGAGCTATGCTGTGTTGAATAGCGATGACCCTTGGAGTGAGCGCTATGCTAGAAAAACTTCAGCGCAATTGATTACATACGGTCTTGGTGAAGCTGCTCTAGTGAGAGCAACGAATATTAATATTACAGCAGCAGGTACCAGTTTCACATTAACAACGCCATTAGGTGAAGTGGAAATATCGACGAAATTAATTGGTAAATTTAATGTGTACAATTTGTTGGCAGCCATTAGCGCAGTGATTCCAGAAGGTTTAACGCTTGTGCAAATAAAAGCAGCGATTGAAAGTGTCGAGGGAGTTCCAGGACGCTTTGAGGCAGTACAGCAAGGGCAACCATTTGCCGTAGTTGTGGATTATGCCCATACACCTGATAGTCTAGAAAATGTATTGCGTACAGCTCAGCAGCTTGAGCCGAGGAAGTTAATTTGTGTCGTCGGCTGTGGTGGGGATCGTGATCGTACGAAGCGACCTTTAATGGCGAATATCGCGATTGAAATGGCAGACCATGTCTACTTTACCTCGGATAATCCACGTACAGAAGATCCCGACGCCATATTAGCTGATATGACTGGTCAGTTAACAGAAGAGCAGGGACATTTCACGACGAATGTTGACCGCAAGCTAGCTATTGAGGCCGCTATCGCAGAGGCGCAAGCGGGAGATATTATTGTGATTGCTGGTAAAGGTCATGAAAATTATCAAATTATCGGTACGGTGAAGTCGCATTTTGATGATAGGGAAGTAGCAAGAGATCAACTAATATCACTAGGCTATGAGGGGTAGTTCAAAACATCCACTCGTGATCACGATGCGTATGCTAACGTAGCGTATTCGACGGCAAATATGCCTCCCCATCGAAAGCCTGTGTGTGCTCGTGTACCAAAAACGTACACTGTGCTACTCGTTTTCGCTGTGGGGCATCTTTTTGGTGCTGACAAGCGAATGTTTTGAACCTCTATTTGAAGGAGTAGTTCAAAAAGCGGGCTTTGATAACGATGAGTATGCTTCGAAGGTTATTCGACATCGAATATGAAGCGAACAATGCAGATAGACGAATAGGAAAGACCCTTGAATGTAAAATTCAGGGGTCTTTTTCGTCACTTGATATGTTATTGTCTCAATGTTTTATTAGTTAAAATTACTTGCGAATAGCTAACATGCTATCTGCAGATGGCAGAAAGCGAAATTCAGTACTCCGAATGCTAACATCGACACCGACATGGCCAAGCTCTTGTTGTAAATCAGTTAGCTGTGGATAAAGCTCATCCTTAAATCCGACAAGTGGATATAGAAGAATGATGCCACCCTTTTTCGTAATTCTAATCATCTCTTTAATTGCCGCCAAGTGGAAGGAATAATCGAACTGTTCTTGATATAGGAATAAGAAATGATTACAAACGATACAAGAAAAAGTATCATCATGGAAAGGGAGATTAGGCAGCATAGCGTTCACATAGGTTTCTTTATCGAGATCACTTCTGTAGCTATCAATAAATTTATCTAGTGATTGCTCTCGAATGTCATCATGCGCCTCTATATCTTTATAATAGTTCCAAACAAAAGCATCCTTCTTGGAGCTAAGCTTCTCAGAAGCGATAGAAAGCTGTTGCTTTCCGAACTCATATATTTGCTCTGTGGACAATTTGTAAAGTGGATCGCAAGCTGTTGCGTTATATCCTCTAGAAATACATTCCGCTGTAAATGATGAAGCACCAGCTGCAATATCGAGTATTTTCCCCGTTGTTAGCATCGTTTCATCCAACATAAACATTGATTCGTATTCCTCGAAGGAGCGACATGTCATCGCAACTCCTTGTTGAGCATATAACTCTTTGTTTTTCATGAACTCATCTCTCCTCGGCTACTCTAGTCTTGTCTAAACATCTCTAATCTCATCTAACTTCAATCTTGCTGTTGCATACTGCTTAAAATTATTATAACCATTAAAGGTAATGAAACAAGTGCGTTACCATTTTTGCAGTTCTCTTTCGCTACTGCCAAGGAGCAAACAATAATCAACGTAGTAATCAGATCTCGACGAGATAAAAGCTTCTCACGGACACAGAAGCCGTTATTTGTGAGTTTTAGGGTTGAATGGCATTCTAAAGGACACAGAATCCGTTATTTGCCCAAATGGAGTCCAAATGCATCAAAAAATGTGAAATAAGTGCATCTGTGTCCGGTAAATATCGATAATAGAGGCATATACAGCAAATAAGGGTTCAGGTGTCCGTTATCCATCTAGTGAAGCAATAAAAATCAACCTTGTTGCTATTCAAGCACTAAGTTTGCTATTCAAGTACTAAGGTTGGTTTTGAGCCTTAAATGTTGCTTAGAAACTCCGATATATTTTTCATATAGCGATTAGGGTCTTTGCGGAATAATAATTCATGCTGACCATTTTCAATTACCCAAAGACTAGAATATTCATTATGCTGATTGGCAGCAATTTGCTCGGCAATATGATAATCAGCTTTATTATCTGATGTACCGTGAACAATATAAAGTGGAATGTCATAATTGTTCGTGAGGATCGATTGTGCAGGTGTATTGGAAAAGACATGATTTGTCCATAACGGTAACAATTCACTAATAATAGTTGTCGTCGGATATTTAGGTAGATCTACATATTGCTGCAAATTCGTATACAGTGTATCGGGACTAGGTAAAAATAAACTATCGAGGATAAGGGCATCGATCTGCTCGGATTCTAAAGCAGCTTGTAATGCTGTGCCAGCACCCATCGAGAAACCCCATACAATAATCTTCTCAGCGCCACGCTGCTGGGCGTAATCAACTACGGCAAGTAATTGGTTCTTTTCTTCACTCCCCCATGTAGCAGGGGCGCTATAAGTCTTAGAGGCATAACCGTAATCGAACATAACAACATTATAATCTAACTCATTCATGAGCTCAGCTAAATCGTACATCGGCACCCAAGTTTCTTCACGGTTCGCACCATAGCCATGACTAAGAATAATCGTTTGCTTTGAGATGGATCTGCTTTCTGATAAATTTGCGGGAATATACCAGCTGTCTACTGTGGTTTCACCACTTCTGCTAGGATAAACAGCAATCTCATAAGTTAATTTTTTTTCGTCGTATGGATTTGATTCCAATGATGGAACATAAGGATAAGCTAGATTCCAGGCAATGATCGCATGACTGACGAGCACAATAATCGCTAGAAATGAAAATATGGCAACAACAATGGCAAGTAGAAAATGTCTGTAGCGAGTGTTCTTTGTATGCTCGGGTACGATAAGTTGTGTAGTACGCCCTTGGATTGTTTCGATGCCACTGTCCATTATTCTCACTTCCGTTTCATTAAGCATAGATGTATTAATAATAATGCTAGACGGCTATGGAATTGCTGTCAACCTTATATGAACGATTGTAAAGTAAATGTAATATAACGACATGCTGACAAATAAAAAATTTACAGAAATAAGCTGAATGAAGTATACTGAATGAGAACGAATATCATTCACTTTGAAAATGAGTTTTACACCATGAAACGAAAGACTGCAAAGGCATGTCAGAATATAAATAGAAGGTTATTCGGAAGTAAACGAAAAGTTGGCGTATGCTTACGAAGTGACTTTTCGTAGCTTAGATGTAACTCAAGAAGTAACGAAAAGTATGGCGTATGCTTACGAAGTAACTTTTCGTAGCTTAGATGTAACTCAAGAAGTAACGAAAAGTTTTAGGAGATGAGATAGATGGAGCAAGGTAAGTCTACGGTTAGATCGGTTGAGCGAGCATTGGATCTATTATTGTGTTTCACGTTAAAGGCTTCATGGGCGATGACGGAGCTTGCTGGGCATGTTGGATTACATAAAAGTACAGTTCATCGTATGCTTGCAACGCTAGAGGACAAAGGGTTTATCGAGCGTGATCCGATAACTGAACGCTATCAGCTAGGATTGAAAGTATGGGAGTTATCAGCGAATTTGGCTCCCGAAAGTAATCAATCTACGATGTGGCAGAAGGAAATGGAGCGTTTGCGTGATCAATTAGGAGAAACGGTGAGCATCTATGTACGTTCAGGCGTAGAAAGGATTCGAATCCAATCTGTCCAAAGTAATGAACCAGTTCGGCGGGTTGCTCCAGTTGGCGCACGCTTCCCGCTATATGCAGGTGCATCCAGTAAAGTACTTATTGCCTTTGCTTCGCCAGTTGAGCAGCATGAAATTTGGCAACATCCATCCTGGCAGCTGCGTGAAGGCAGCAGTATGGAAACATATGAATCCGAATTGCTAGAAGTAGTGGAGCAGGGCTATGCGGTAAGTTTCGAGGAACGTGAAAGTGGAGTGTCTGCCATATGTGTACCGATTTATGGGCGTGACAATGAAGTGATTGCGGCATTGGCAGTATCAGGTCCATCGAGTAGATTAACATTAGAGTCGATGAAGGAATTTGCCCCTATGCTGCAAGGTTCAGCTAAGCGAATGAGTATGATGGCGAAATTATAGCTGCCTTTTATACGTACAGCCAATATGAACAGGTAACAACGAACAGGAAGCAATATGGTATTAGTCCTATAATTAAAAATATTAAGCATTAACTTATAGGTATATGCTATCGTATTATATAAAAATCTACAGGATCCGACACCTTTATCCGATACACTATATAGCCCTTAGCAAAGATGGAAGCTGTACATAATAATAACCCGCTAATAGTTTTCTAATACATATAAACGTATGGGGCTAACATTTGTTATGTACAATAACTACAGTTGAGTTAGTTAATTTATAGTGATAGGGAGTGTGCTGATCATGCTAAAATGGTTCAGACGGAAAAGTCTAGTAGTTACAAGTTCCATTGTATTGGCAATAATATTAATCGCATTAAATACGATACTAACTAGAGTTTCTTACAGCACCCAAGAAAATGCAGTATTTAGAGAATTTCAACAAGTGGGTAGTAAGCTTGGACTACAGACCCAAGCTAATAATATTCTAATTGAATCATTAGCAGCCTCAATGAAAAATGGTGAACAACTAGCAGAGAATGATATGGCAATACTAAGAAAGTTATTAACTGCGATGGTTGATGATGAATCTTTAGTAAATGCTTATTATTTTTCTACAAACTTCATTGAAAAGGATGGGGCGACTGAGCTTCGACTTATGCAAGTAAGTGAGAATCTAGTGCAAAAAGGACTTGATGCAGGAACATCTTATGGTGCAAGCGATGGGATCGTCGCAGCGTACCATAATGCTTTACAAGGCAATTTTGGACTTTCACCAATTTATGAATCTGAGTTTGGTAAATGGATTTCTTATTTCTCTCCAATTGTGAATGCAGATGGAGAAGTGATCGCAGTATTCGCTGTCGATTATGACTATGAAAAAGTCGAAGAGCGGTTAGATAGATTGTCTTTTAAGGACAGTTTACTTTCAGTAATTGCATCTATCATTTCTATATTGCTGGTTGTATTTTTAGTTCGCATGGTAGTTAAGCCATTACGTGTCTTGGCGGAAAGCTCCAAAAAAGCTGCGATGGGAGATTTGACGATTCAAGTTCCGGTTACAGCTGGCAATGAAATTGGACAGGCATCTCAAGCGTTTAATGAAATGATAACTAGTTTACGAGAGCTAACATTGCAAATTGATCAAACCTCAAGGGAGGTTTCGGATTCCTCGGCGAGCTTAAAGGAGACTTCAGCTCAGACAGAGGCAGCCACTAACGAAATCGCTACAGCGATACAAAGTGTTGCCGCGAACGCTGATACTCAGCTGCAAAGCTCTACAGAAAGTCAACGTGCGATGATGGAGATGACAATTGGTATTCAGAAAATAGCAGAATCATCCTCCGTCGTTTCTGAGCTTGCTGCGGATACATCAGATTTAGCTATACATGGCGAAACGGTTATTAACAAAACAGTCGAGCAAATGGAGACGATTGAGCAACGCGTATTTAGCGCAGCAGAAGTGATGGAAGAGCTGAATGAATCGAACAATCGAATCGGCAGTATTTTAACACATATTGCTGACATTGCGAATCAAACGAATTTACTGGCATTGAATGCTTCAATTGAAGCAGCGCGTGCTGGTGAATACGGTAAAGGCTTTGCCGTTGTAGCACAAGAAATTCGTAAGCTGGCAGAACGTTCAAAAGAATCCTCGAATGAAATTTCAGAGATTCTTACTGAGATTGGTGTGCGTTCTGAACATGTTACAGCTTCATTAACAAGCTCCGCGAATGAAACAAGAATCGGTTCTGAGCTAGTGAATGCATCTGGTGACTCATTCCGTTCTATTCTACGCTCAGTCAAGGAAGTGTCTGAGCAAGTGCAGGAAGTATCAGCAGCATCCCAGCAAATGTCTGCTGGCAGTGAAGAAATTGCTGCTTCATTAGTAGAGCTAGAGCGTATCGCCCATAATTCAGCATCCAGTTCACAGGAGGTTGCAGCAGCATCGGAGGAACAGCTAGCCTCCGTAGAGGAAGTAGCTAGTTCAGCTGAGCAGCTGAGGTCGTTGGCGAGTGAACTTAGGAAAGCAGTCGGGAAGTTCAAGGTTGAGTAAGGGAAGTTCAAACAGCAGGCTTTGATAACGATGATTGGCTAACGTAGGTTACTCGACATCGAATATGAAGCGAACTTGGAAAGTCTAGCATAGGCTTCCGATGTATGTTTCTTGCAGAAACATTGTAGGTCCGCATGTACCAATAACGTACACTTGCGCTTCCGTCTTTCTCAAGTAGCACTTCATATTCTCGGTTCTGAAAGCCTACTTTTTGAACCTTTATTTGAAGGGGAAGTTCAAAAAGCGGACTTTGATGACGATGAGCGAATGAGTATGATCAGAATATAGTAATAATAGCTTAACGATGTAGCCCCAACTATTAATAGTTGGGTTTTTTTGTTTATTTTAACAATTGGAAAATATTACGTTATAATTTATGGGTTGAATGAATGATCGAATGATTGTTCAAGTTAGTGATGTACAGTCAACAATTGAGGGGGGATTATCAATGGAACGAAGAACGTTTGTCAAATTAAGCGTTATTATCTTTATCGTAGCAGCTATAGTTACATCCTACTTCATTTATCAAAATGAGCATGCTCGTTCTGCAAAAACTGTCTTAAGCATCGCTGATAAGGAAGAGATCTTTCAAAGATACTTTAATAAAATGTACGATAAATCAATAACGGACAAAGATAAAGTGATCGCGGAAACTGCGGACTTTGAAGTGACGAAGTTTGATTTTCTATATAGCAAATATACTACTGAGGTGTTTACGGAGTTAGGCTACAATGTGAAAAAGACTAGAAATAAGCTTCCGTTGTCGGATCGCTTGCCTCTAGTCTTTTTATTTCATAAATTACATATTAGCAATCATTTCACGAAGCACTGTTTGTAGAATACCGCCATTATGGTAGTAATCAACATCTACTAGTGAATCTAGGCGAACGATAGCGTTGAATTCGAATACTGTACCATCTTCACGAGTTGCTGTAACCTTAACTTCTTGGCTAGGTTTAACATCGTTAGAAAGACCAGTAATATCGAATACTTCACGTCCAGTAATACCTAGAGTTGTCCAGCTTTCGCCAGCTTTGAATTGAAGCGGAAGCACGCCCATACCTACAAGGTTAGAACGGTGAATACGCTCAAAGCTTTCAGCGATAACTGCTTTTACTCCTAGCAGGTAAGTACCTTTAGCAGCCCAGTCACGAGAAGAACCAGTACCATATTCTTTACCAGCGATAACAACAAGGTTTTTGCCGTCAGCTTGATACTTCATGGAAGCATCATAGATAGACATTACTTCGCCAGTTGGTAGGTAAGTTGTTACGCCACCCTCCGTTCCTGGAGCAACAGCATTACGAATACGAATATTAGCGAACGTACCGCGCATCATAACTTCATGGTTACCACGACGAGAACCATAAGAGTTAAAGTCTTTACGCTCAACACCATTATCGATCAAATATTGGCCACCAGGGCTGTTCACTGTAATGTTACCTGCAGGAGAGATATGATCCGTTGTTACGGAATCGCCCATTAGTGCAAGCACATTAGAACCTTTGATGTCAGCGATTGTATCTAGCTCAGTACCAAGGTTAGAGAAGAATGGCGGGTTTTGAATATATGTTGATTTCTCATCCCACTCATAGCTTTCACCTTCAGGAACATTAATCGCATTCCAACGCTCATTTTGCGTAAATACATTTTCGTATTTGCTATTGAACATTTCAGGGTTAAGGGAAGAAGCAACAGCTTGCTTAATCTCTTCGTTTGTTGGCCAAATATCTTTCAAGAATACAGCTTCACCTTGTGTGTCATAGCCAAGAGGTTCGGTAGCAAGGTCAATATTAACCGTTCCTGCAAGTGCATAAGCAACAACTAGTGGTGGAGATGCAAGATAGTTTGCTTTAACTTGAGCATGAACACGACCCTCGAAGTTACGGTTACCAGAGATAACAGCACCAACCGTCATATCATTATCAGCAACAGCTTGGCTAACTTCTTCTGGAAGTGGACCCGAGTTACCGATACATGTAGCACAACCATAACCAGCAACGTGGAAGCCAAGAGCTTCAAGCGGTGCGATTAGGTTAGCTTTTTTCAAGTATTCTGTAACAACTAGAGAACCAGGAGTTAGAGAGCTTTTTACGTAAGCAGGCTTAGTAAGACCGCGCTCGATCGCTTTCTTAGCTACTAGACCAGCAGCAAGCATAACGCTTGGGTTAGATGTGTTCGTACAGCTTGTAATAGCCGCAATAACAACCGCACCAGTTTTCAGTACAGTCTCTTCACCATTTGGATGCTTTAGAGGAACGCTTAGTGCAATTTTATCTTCAGAAAGACCATAGCCGCCTTTATCAACTGGCTTACGGATAATATCGTTGAATTCTTGCTTCATATTCGTAAGTTCAACACGGTCTTGCGGACGTTTTGGACCTGCAAGCGACGGTACGATTGTAGCAAGATCAAGTTCGATAATATCAGAGAAGATCGGATCTGGAGTTTCATTCGTACGGAACATATCTTGTGCTTTATAGTAAGCTTCAACAAGCTCGATTTGCTCTTCTTTACGACCTGTTTGACGTAAGAAAGAAAGCGTCTCGCTATCAACTGGGAAGAACCCAACTGTAGCACCATACTCAGGAGCCATATTAGCTACTGTAGCACGGTCAGGAAGTGAAATATTGGATAGACCAGGACCGAAGAACTCAACGAATTTACCAACAACGCCTTTTTTACGAAGCATTTCAGTAACCGTAAGAGCCAAGTCAGTCGCAGTAGCACCTTCAGAAAGGCTACCAGTTAATTTGACACCGATAACTTCAGGCATAACGAAGTATAACGGTTGACCAAGCATACCTGCTTCAGCCTCGATACCACCAACACCCCAACCAACAACACCAAGACCATTGATCATTGTTGTATGAGAGTCAGTACCAACAAGAGAGTCAGGGAATACAACGGTTTCGCCATCGATTGTTTTCGTAGCTGCAACAGATGCAAGATACTCAAGGTTAACTTGGTGAACGATACCAGTTCCCGGAGGAACGGCACGGAAGTTATCAAATGCTGTTTGTGCCCAACGAAGGAAACGGTAACGCTCTTCATTACGCTCAAACTCGATTTTAGTGTTATATTCAAGCGCTTCAGGAGTACCAAAAGCATCTACCATAATAGAGTGATCGATAACAAGATCTACAGGAACTAGAGGGTTGATATTTTTCGGATCACCACCAGCTTTTTTCACGGTATCACGCATTGCTGCTAAGTCAACAACAACGGGAACGCCTGTGAAATCTTGTAATACGATACGTGCAGGGATAAATGGAATTTCTTTGTCTTCACGACCATTTGCCCAGTTTGCTAATTGTTTTACATGCTCAGAAGTAATTGCGCGACCGTCGAATTGACGAACTGCTGCTTCTAGAAGCACTTTAATGGAGAATGGAAGTTTGGAAATATCTTTGAAACCTTGTTGTTCTAATCCACCAAGATGATAATAAGTGAAATCTTTACCGCCAGAGGTTAATGTGGAACGAACAGAATATTCATTTTGAGTAGCCATCATAAGTCTCCTTTTGTTGTGAATTTGGATGTAGTTTCATAGAGTGAAACTTTATTTCAAAAAACCTTATATGTATAGTATAGCTGTAAAACTACATGGACGTAAAGTCATTTTGTAAGCTTTCTCTTAAATAATGTTAAGCTTTCTATTAAAGGAAAGAGATAGAGCTAGTTACTCATAAAAGTGGGGTATAGCGGCACAAATGTTGCAAATTTTTGACGTCTAATGCAAAAAATTAGCTCATTCGATCACAATAGACATCAAAAATGACGTCTAATACACAAATTTAGCTCATTCGATCACAATAGACGTCAAAAATGATGTCTAATGCACAAATTCAGCGCATTCGATCAGTATAGACGTCAAAAATGATGTCTAATGCACAAATTCAGCTCATTCGATCACTATAGACGTCAAAAATGATGTCTATTGCACGAATTCAGCTTATTTGATCAGTATAGACATCAAATATGATGTCTAATGCACGAATTCAGCTCATTCCATTTCCGTAACTTAAAAACATGCTAAATCACGTAGTAGGACGGGCTAGCGATAACTATTTCTACATGTATTGCATCATTGTCGCATATAATGAACCAGTTATTCATACGTTTTGCTTGGACGGCATGATCATATATGTTGGGAGGGAAAACATGAGTAGGTCATCAGCTAGTATAAAACGCAAATCAAGAAAAGTTCCGAGAGCAAAGCAGCAGGCTGTTCTACATGCAACACAAGGTACAAGAGTGCTATCGCAGCGACAAACGAACAGTTATATTCCTCATACGCTGCAGAAATCTGTTATTCCAGCAATTAAAGCATCGTTGCCCCCATTGGATCCAGCAACTATCCAAGAACGAAAATTAGATTGGAAGCCTGCATTACAGCAATATATTACAAGGTACAATCAAGCGGAAACAGATCAATTTGCACCACGTTTAAATGATTTGTATAGCGATATCATTCATCAAGAGCGCGTAGAAGGAAGACTAGAGCGTGTTCGTGAACGTGAGCTTTTACGAGGTGTTCATACGGAAGGTAGCGAAACTAAGGCTGAAATTGTACAGGTGAACGAGTTAGATCGTGAAATGATTATACATCTCCGTCTATACGTGAAAAGAAGACTACAACAAGATGGTCAACAATATATAGAGGAACGATATGATCATGAACGTGTATGGTTATTGAATGATCAGGGCAAATGGTTAATCACAAAAGTTGAACCGATAATGTTAGAACGTAAGCCTAGGTTCGGTGGAGCAGTCATGGATTGGAGTTCTGAATACGAAGCGGAAGAAGAGCCGCAAGCGATTGCAGTACCATACTTAAATCCAGATCTTATTCCTAAATTCCGCCGGGTGATGCGAGGTAAACGTTATCGGCGTGATCTGGTCGTTGCCTATGCCGATCAATGGTGGAATAAGGGGAATCCTACTTACGATGAATTTGATTCAAATTGTACGAATTATGTTTCGCAATGTATCTTTGCAGGTGACGTACCAATGATTTATACTAACAGAAGAGATAGTGGATGGTGGTACAAAGGAAGAGAGCAAGGTAAAGAATGGTGGAGTTATAGTTGGGCAGTCTCTAAGGCATTGGCAACTTTTCTAATGAAACCACGCAATCAAGGGTTGCGTGCCATAGAAAAAGCATATGCGGATGAACTTGAGCTAGGAGATATCATTGTGTATGACTGGAATGGAAATACACGCTATCAGCATACGACCATTGTGACGGCATTTGATGCAAAAGGTCAGCCACTCGTTAACGCTAATACAACGGCCGGCAGACATCGTTATTGGGACTATAAAGACTCTTATGCTTGGACACCTAATACACATTACCGTTTCTTCCACATAACCGACTATGTATAATAGATAGCGGCACTAATATTCCTTATCTTATTTTCAGATCATTTATTCATTAATCGTAGAAATTATAATCAAACTTATCATTATAATGATAGTAGTGGAGGAAAAGTAATGGGAAGCAAAGTTAAGGTAGGTCTTGTTTACGGTGGTAAGTCGGGAGAGCATGAAGTTTCATTGTCCACCGCATTTGCCGTAATGAACGAATTCGACTATAGCAAATATGAGATTAAACCTTTCTATATTACGAAGCAAGGTCAATGGATTACTGGTCCATCGATGATAGAGCCACCAACATCTGGTGAACATTTACGATTGGAAGCAAGTGCTGCGACAAGTCAGGGGACGACTCACTCCGCTTTGTTTTCTATTTTCAGCGCGCTGGATGGTGTGCAGCATGAACAACAAATCGATGTCATTTTCCCGTTATTGCATGGAACATTTGGTGAAGATGGAACGATTCAAGGATTATTTGAAATAGCTAATATTCCTTACGTTGGCACTGGGGTACTTGCTTCAGCTGTAGGTATGGATAAAGTATTTATGAAAAAAGCATTTGCAGATGCGAATCTTCCGCAATGTGTATTCCGTTACTTTACAAAAGCACAATGGTTAAAGGATCAATCCTTCTTTTTAATGGAATGTGAAATTGCACTTGGTTATCCTTGTTTTGTAAAGCCTGCAAATCTAGGCTCAAGTGTAGGGGTATCTAAAGCGAATAATCGTGAAGAACTCATTAAAGCTATTGACTATGCATTCCGATTTGACCGTAAAGTTATTATTGAAGAATTTATTGATGCGCGTGAAGTAGAAGTTAGTGTATTGGGAAATGATGAACCGAGAGCATCTATCGTAGGTGAAATTATTTCTTCTAATGATTTCTATGACTACAAAGCAAAATATATTGATGGCAAATCTACAATGGCAATTCCTGCTAACTTGGACAATACTAAAATGGCAGAGTTACGCGAAATGGCAATTACTGCATTTAAGGCGATTGATGGAAGTGGATTATCCCGTGCTGACTTTTTCTTAGAAAGAACAAGTGGTAAAGTATTCATCAATGAACTGAATACTTTACCTGGCTTTACGCCATTTAGTATGTATCCATTATTGTGGCGCGAAAGCGGACTTAATTATCGGGAATTACTTGATGAGTTGTTGAAGCTCGCTTTTGAACGCCATGCCGCTAAGCAACAAATTGATTTTGTTGGCGATAATATGTAAGTTGCTTATATGATGCCCGTCCCTACCACAGTGGGGGACGGGTATTTTCTTAATAACGGAAGTTCAAGACATCCGACTATTTGAACTGGTGTTACATATTAGAAGAATATGGTGTTGCTTCATGATATACTTATAGAGGAAGTTCAAAAAAGAAGCTTTTTGAACATGCACTTATATAGTGTACAAGCAGAATCTTGAAAATATGAATAAATAATATAAATGTAATGAAGGTGAGGACAAGAATATGGGATTTCAAACTGAATTCAACTCCGTATGTAAATTTAAGTCTGAGCAAGAGCTATATGAATTGTTAGAGTATGGTAAGGGTAAGATGGTAAAGAAAGAATTCAGAGTTTATCCAACTGGCCAAAAGGTTATTGCCTACACACCAAGTAATGAAGCGATTGCGATTGTTCGTATATTAGCTTCAATTGCTGAAATCAATTTTCAAGGTGAAGAAATTACGCAAGTTGAGATGGAGCTTATTCGCAAATTAACAGAAGAAGAAGCACGCGTGCAAACGGCATTAGCGTATGAGATGTTCTTCGGAGAGCGGTAGTAAATGAGGGTTAGATTTGGTTTTGTCGCAATGAGTACTATACTTGAAAATGCATCTCCATCGAAGACGATGACGTATGCAAGCTTTTCTAAGCTAGCTGATCGTCAAGCTGCGATCGGGCGACTTGAGCAAATCGCTCAACAAAATTTACATAACACATTGCGTTTGTTGAAGCATGCTTATCATCATGATGTTAAGCTATATCGTTTCTCATCAAAGCTTATTCCACTATCTACGCATCAAGCATTAGCTGAATGGAATCCATATCCTTCATTAGCTGACGACTTCAAAGCCATTGGCGACTATGTTCAAGAGAAAGGGATTAGAGTATCATTGCATCCAGATCATTTTTGCGTATTCAGTACACATAGACCAGAGGTGCTTATTAACTCTATTAGAGATATTGAGTACCATGTCAGCATGCTGGAAGCAATGGGACTTGATGAACGTTCTAAATGTAATATTCACATGGGCGGTGCATATGGAGATAAAGTAACCTCAAGTGCACGTTTTATTGAACAATTCAGTAGTATTCCAAACCGTTTGAAGTATCGAATTACACTTGAAAACGATGATAAAACGTTTAATGTAGAAGAAACATTATTAGCAGCAGAGGCAGTAGCCGTTCCAATGGTTCTTGATATTCATCATTATGCAGTTAATGCTGGTCATATTTCTGAGCAGATGCTTGCTGAGCAATTATGGTCACGGATTCAACGTACATGGGAAATGGAATGTCAGCGCTTAGAGCTATCTAGTTCAGAGCAACTTCCGGCGAAAATCCATGTCAGTAGCCCCAAAAGCGTCTCAGATCCAAGAGGACATGCTGATCTTGTTGAAGCTGCTCCCGTTTTGAAATTTCTTAGGGCGATTGCACCAACGACTAACTATGTTGATTGTATGCTGGAAGCCAAATCAAAGGATCAGGCAGTGTTTCAATTGATGGACGAGCTTAAGCAGCTAGCATTGTCTTCTAGTGATATTACAATTGTGGATGATGCTACTATTGAAATTATGAGTACGTAAACAAAGTTTCCTATTGCGGAAGAGTAAGTATAATAAAAATATACTCATTCACCATAATAGGAAGGTTTTACCTAAAATTTGTAATCGCTTTCTCGAATGATGTTTGAAGCTACTATCAAATTATTATAATATGGATATAGTAGCTGATGTATTAGACATTAGAGAGTAAAGCTATGATTACGCAAAGAGAGAAGAGTGATAGAACGTGAATGAAGAAAAATTGCCCCCAGTTGTAGGCAGTAAGAGTTTCACAGCTGTCGCCATTAATTGTGCAGCAAAAGCAGGAGAGTGGATCAAAATAAAACTAGGTAGCGTTGAGAAATTGGAATTAAAACACTCATCTGCGGATCTAGTTACAGAAATTGATAAAGGGTCTGAGCGACTGATTAAAAAATTAATTGGGACACATTTTCCGGACCACGCATTTCTAGGTGAAGAAGGTGTTGAACCTGGAGCTGCTGCGTCATCTAAAGCTATTGCTGATGCGAAGGATGCTGAATATTTATGGATTGTTGATCCGATAGACGGGACAACTAATTTCGTACATGGATTTCCATTTTTCTGTGTCTCGATTGCATTAGCTTATAAAGGTGAAGTCATTGTTGCAGTTATCTATGATCCAATGAAGGATGAACTTTTCGTAGCGGAAAGAGGTAAGGGAGCTTATGTACATGGTAAGCGACTAGTCGTTTCACAGGATGCAACGCTAGAGCAAAGCCTTATTGCAACAGGTTTCCCAGCAGATCCGATCTACGCGTTACCGCTTAATATGAAGAGTTTACAGCATATTGCACCAAAAGTACGTAATATTCGTGTGTCAGGCTCAGCGGCGTTACATATGGCATATGTAGCAGCGGGACGTCTTTCAGGTTTCTGGGAAATGAATTTGAATAGTTGGGATCTTGCAGCAGGTTCACTTCTTATTCAAGAAGCGGGCGGTGTGGTAACGGATATCGATGGCAGCCCCTATACATTAGAGGTGCGTAATATCGTAGCGTCTAATGGCACAATTCATTCACAGTTTGTTGATGAATTACAGAAGTCTTTACAAAATAGTAAATAGCAGCTGTAATAAGTGTAATTAGAGTGATATTTGTCACGGTACGAATTGGAAAACTCCACTAAGATTAGAGGACATTAGGGTAAAGGAGCAAAATAAATGAAAATTCGTCAAAGCATAGTCAAGAAATTTGTGATTGGTATAACAGCTGCCTCTTCAATTACATATGCAACAAGTGCATTTATTTTACTTGTGATGAATGGAATGTTTGAAACGGTACCAACAGGGTTGTTTGTAGTAGGAACTCTTGCATTCGGGGTATTTTGGACTGGATTATTTGGTTATTTTGCTGCCAAATGGTTACTTCGCCCATTAATAGCTTTGACTAATAATGTCACCGATGCGGCTACTGGTAATTTGAATGTAGCTTCAGTAGAAATAAAAAGCCAGGATGAAATGTATAAGCTTGGTGCAGCAGTAGATACAATGTTAACTCAATTCCGTACAATAGTAGAAAGTATTAAAGAAAACTCAGTACAAACAGATAAGCATGTACAGGAGCTACAAGGTGCCGTGAATCAGTCGGCAGTTCAGCTTGAAGGATTAACTATTCAATCTGAACAGATTACATCAGGTACGAGTATGCAGGCTAGTTCAACACATTTATTACATTCATCAGCAGATGAATTATATCAATCGGCACTTCATATGCAGTCCGAAGCGAATCTTGCCAAGGAGCGTACGGAGGAAATGAATCGCGCTGCAATTCAAAGTGAGGAAGTATTCCGTTCTTTAGTGGATGGAATGCATCAGCTAGAGACGTTGAATAAAGGCTCTTTGGAAACGATTGAGCAACTCAGTGAGTTAGCAGATGAAATCGGTAACATTTCAAGTGTAGTCGGTGGGATTGCCGACCAAACTCATTTATTAGCGTTGAATGCGGCTATTGAAGCGGCAAGAGCTGGTGATGAAGGTAGAGGTTTTGTTGTAGTTGCTCAAGAAGTTAAGTCATTAGCAGATAGTAGCGGTCAAGCGGTTGGCGAAATTCGTGCGCTAATCGAACAAGTTCAGCAAGGTGTAGCTCGTGCTGTGCAATATATTAACGAACAATATAAGTTATCAAGTCAAGAAGCAGCGAATGGTGAAAAGTTCGCCCAAGCTTTCAATGAAGTCAAAACGGATGCTGCAACGGTTTCAGTAACCGTAGACAAAATGGCGGATTTACTGGCAAAACAAGCCATTCAAGTTGATGAATCGCGTGAGCAGACAAGTCGTGTCGCTCAAGTTGCTGAAAATATTAGAGAAGGCGCGGAACTCGTTCATGATACTTCGCAGCAACAAGCAGCAGTGATGGAAGAAATCGCAGCATCGACAGATGAGCTACGAGTAAAATCAACAGATCTGTTACAGAAAGCCGCTTACTTTAGAACATAAACGGTTATGTCATACAACGCAAAAAACCGCTAGTCGATTAATTCGACTAGCGGTTTTTTGTGCGTTTTATGTATGTGAACGCGAACGGCTAATCATTCATGGCTTCCAACTGAGGTTCAAACCCAGCAATGTGTACGGCACGAGTACACGAGCGATCAATGCCCGAAGCTTAAAATGAAGGTTAGCTAGAAGCTTAAAATAAAAGTTCAAAAAACGGGCTTTCAGAACCGAGAAGATGGAGCGCTACTTGAGAAAGGCGGAAGCGCAAGTGTACATTATTGGTACACGCGAACCGTACTTTCCAAGTTCGCTTCATATTCGATGTCGAATAACCATCTAAGCATACCCATCGTTATCAAAGTCCATTTTTTGAACTACCTCTTTAAAGGAGAGTTTCTGCACCGTCGATAAAGACCTCACTCCCCGTCACATGACTTGATTGAGTGGATGCTAGAAATAGTACCAAATTAGCGACTTGCTCAGCACTACCCGGACCGTGCTCAAGTGGCTGTTTACCTTCAGGATAGGTAACGGGGATTTCAATTTCACTAACTTCTGGCTGGCGGAACGTGTTTTCTCCAATATTCGTTGCAATCGCTCCTGGACAAATAACATTTACTCTAATTTTGTAACGAGCAAGTTCCAATGCTGCCATTTTTGCGAAGGCAACCTGACCTGCTTTAGAGCTACTATATGCGGACATACCGAAGCTGGAAAATTTGCGACTACCATTAATCGAACTTGTAACAATAATACTGCCACCATTATTTTTCATATGTGGAATCGCATATTTTACAGTTAGAAAAGTGCTTTTAAGATTAGTTGTTAATGTTTCATCCCATTGATCTGGCGTAATATCTTCAATAGGCGCTACAGTACCGTTAATCCCTGCATTTGCAAATATGATATCTAACTGACCGAAGGCTTTTATCGCTTGATTGACAGCATTCTCTACACGTTCGGGATTGGCAACATCTGTATCAATAAATAAGCATGTGCTTCCTGATTGTTCAATGTGATTAACTGTTTTTTCTGAACGCTCATTATTAAGATCAACTAATACAATTTTTGCCCCTTCCTTTGCCATCAGTAACGCTGTTGCATGTCCGATACCTGATGCAGCACCTGTAATTAATGCAACTTTTCCTTGCAGTTGTTGCTGATTCATTGAGTATACCTCCTGAACTATTTATGGTTGCTAATAGACAAAAATATTTGCGATCATGATGTGTTACTTTGCAAGCAATACTATTAAGATGACCAATTACGAGATAAATACCCACATATAGGATGAGAATAAACAATAAAATAAACTGAATTCATTAGAATAATATCTAACCTAGGCCATCGAGTTGACATTTATGATATGAATAGGTAATATACATTAAAATCGAATAATTAAAATCAGTGATAAAGAGAGTAATTCATTGGAACGAGGTAGCGAATTAGGGATGGTGAAAGCCTAATACACGACTAATGGATGAACCGCACTTTTGAGATATTTCTTGAACAATGAGTAGGGAAAATCGGGGAGACACCTCGTTAACAATGGAAAGCGGTCACTTTTGAGTGGCAACTAGAGTGGTACCACGGGAAGCTAAGCTCTCGTCTCTTATACAGAGATGGGGGCTTTTTTAATTTGAGGCGTGCCCAGAGGCACGCATTATCTAGTTGGTGAAAGTCCAACCGAAGGAGGGACCAAGCCACCTTCGTAGCTGGGATACCTGCGTATGGCGAAATCTGTGCGTAGAAGCGTATCGACG
>NZ_JBXCIY010000021.1:0-68153 GCF_056786395.1 Paenibacillus sp. Y951
GCACAAGGTACGCTTTACACAGATATCGTAGAAAGTGGTACTGCAACTGCACAAACAATCAAATCTCACCATAACGTTGGTGGTCTTCCTGATGATATTAAATTTGAGCTAGTTGAACCATTAAGCGCATTATTCAAGGACGAAGTACGTAAAGTCGGCGAAGAATGCGGATTGCCTGCGGAAATCGTATGGCGTCAACCTTTCCCAGGTCCAGGTCTTGCGATTCGTGTACTTGGCGAAGTAACAGAGGACAAGCTGAAAATCGTTCGTGAATCTGATGCGATTCTTCGTGACGAAATTGCCAAAGCAGGACTTGACCGCGAAATTTGGCAATACTTCACTGCGCTACCTAACATGAAATCAGTAGGTGTAATGGGCGACGCTCGTACGTACTCTTACACAGTTGGTATCCGTGCAGTAACATCTATCGATGGTATGACAGCAGACTGGGCACGTATCCCTTGGGATATCTTAGAGAAGATCTCTGTTCGTATCGTTAATGAAGTAGATAACGTTAACCGTATTATATATGACATTACTTCAAAACCGCCTTCCACGATTGAGTGGGAATAAATAGCGTGGAATTAAATTGAAAAAACTCTCTATTATTTGTGTTAATTAACCAAATGAAAGAGAGTTTTTTATAACTAAAATTATTTAGTTAAATAATAAAGGCTCAAAACCAAAACCAGCGCTTGACGAAATATGAATAGACATACGGATGGTAATCAAGAGGGAATGAAGCACAAACGAGCGGACTCACAGGACGCTAATTAGCTAAAAACCAACACTTTAGGATGTAAGAGGACTCACAGGACCCTATTGTTCGTTTAATACTGAACATTTACTAGCAAACGAGTGATTAAGGTCCTGTGAGTCCGCGTAAACTCGAAATGAGCGGAGAACGCAGAAATAAGGTCCTGTGAGTCCACTATGGGTTTGGGATATACTAGGCTGAGCAGCGAACGCCTCAGTAGCCCGATCCAGCGCACATTAAGGCTAATTTGGGCTTTGTTATATACACGAGTACCAAGGGGCCAGAGAAAGCTATCTAAAAAAAATCAATCATGCCCATAACGTACCTGATGTCCGCTTACGTATACAAATTTAAACAGTCAAGCACTTATTATGAGGTTGAGCCATAATAAAGTATCGATAAAAGTATGATGTCACTTGTACCGATGCTTTCTTTCAATAGCTATTTTCTATATTGGCATCATTAGGAAAGGATGAATTATTTTTAGTTGAAATAAATAGCCAAAGTAATTGCAAGAGGAGTATAGCGAGAACAAGGTAAGTATATAGATTAGTGCTCGATGTATTACCAGTGAAATTAAGGAAATTATGTAATCCATGGAACAGGATAGTTAGCATAATGGAGCCATTTCTGACGACCAGAATAGCCAACACAAAACCTAGAATAAACGCATATCCGATTTGTAATATTGTATCTTCTAAGGATTGACCACTAAGAGCCTGTAAAGCATGGGTGATTCCAAATAAAACACTGGAGCCAACTATAGCAAGAGTTTTTCCTCTTGGCATGAGAATCCGTAACATGATTCCACGAAATAAAGTTTCCTCTACAAAGCCAACCAAAAAAATCTGAGATAGTAACATGTAAGCGAAGAAGGAGAACGGTGCCGATTGAAATCCGTTATTACCGATTATCAATACAATTAAGATAAGAAGTAAAGGAATGTACTCAATCCATTGTCGTTTTGATAGTTTGGAGAGGCTATTGAAATAATATCGGTTCCATTGTTTTTTAATTGTAAGGTAAATGAATAAAAATAAAGCAATTGGAATGAAGCCGAAAAAAGGAGCGAGCGGATGGGTTAGTTCAGCTATTGATACATAGGCGCTACCTCCAGCTACAAAAATAATGAGCATAAGCTCGATCAAAACAATGGTTAATAAAGGCTTTTTGACGCTAAAGCTGTTAGAGTAATTCATTTTAAAGCTCCTCTTTTTCAATTATTTTTTTTAACCATTCATTTTCCATATTGTAAAAATGCAAGCCATAGTGCATGACAGAAACACGATTATAATATTGGCTTTTATCTTCTAGCTGTTCAAGTTCCTTAGATACAATGGTCTGCACTGCCTCTATTTGTGCAATATGTTGTGCGACATTTTGTTGATAGGCTAATAAATTTGTTTTTCTTGTTGGTTCATCGAGATAGTCATAAAAAAATATTTTTATTAGATATTCCCGTTTGTTGGAACGCAGGGGCTCACGAAGCCATTGCATAAAATGGACTTGGCCAAGCTCAGTAATACTGTAAATCTTTTTGTTTTTGCTGTCATTGGTTTCCTCCTCGGTAACGAAGGTGCTATTTACAAGACGCTTTAGAGCCGGATACAGACTACCATAACTCATTTTGTAAAAGATACCTACCGTTTGCTCGGTTATTTTTTTAATGTCGTAGCCACTCATCTTCCCCTGTAAAAGCATACCTAGTGTGACAAATTCAATCATATAATTCCCTTTCTCAATATATCAACTCGATATATCAATTTGATATATTTAATGTATAGTCATTAGAATTTTTTGTCAATCTTTTTTTGTTAGTAAGGTGAAGCTACTATCGCGAGGAGCCAGGCAACAGCCAAGTAGCAAAATTAATTAATAATATGATTCATTGAAATGTAATAATTGCAGAATTTCTCCTAGCTTTTTTGCGAATTGACAAGAAAGTGCTACTAGTAATTGGAATGGAGAAACTTCTATGAACGTCAATTGTGGATTTTGTTAACTTTAAGTTAATAGGGAATTTGAGATTGTAATGCTTAATAAGTTATGTTTATAATAGAAATAAATGGATAAATTCAAGGGAGATGTAACTA
This sequence comes from Paenibacillus sp. Y951, assembly GCF_056786395.1. NCBI lineage: Bacteria > Bacillati > Bacillota > Bacilli > Caryophanales > Paenibacillaceae > Paenibacillus > Paenibacillus sp. Y951. The sequence goes on from NZ_JBXCIY010000021.1 coordinate 2,851, forward strand.
ACATACTGTATATACCGATATGGTTACTAGATTGGTGTCAGAGAGTTAACGTAGCATCTTGAAAGATTATCCCACTCCATGAGTAATTGAAGTTCAATATTCATACGTAAGTCAGATACGTTAAGATGGATACCTACCAAATGACCTCCCAAGTATGTTGATTTTTCCTCCCTATTCATAGCTTACGAATTTAACCAACTATACGACTTCATTTCTACCTAACATAGCTAGCACTGCGTGCTCATAGCTTTTTTTATGAATAAGATTCAAAAAAGTCTTTAATAATTCAGTATGTTCCTTCAGGATTGACGTTGTCTTAGTGAATATAATTAGGGGACAGGTTTTGTAATTCACTGAGTAAATTAGTTAGTAGTACTTGTAATTACGTCAAGAGTCAACATGTCTTTAATACAATTTATTTTACAATTCTAAAAGTGAATTTTATAAGAAAAGGGGAAATTTGATGAGTGATCAATATGTAGGAGAAATTCGGATGTTTTCAGGTAATTATGCACCACAAGGCTGGCATTTTTGTGATGGAACGTTGCTCAGCATCAGTGAGAATGAAGTATTGTATGTACTAATAGGAACAACGTATGGTGGTGATGGGGCTAGCACATTTGGGCTTCCAGATATGAGAGGGCGTATTCCAATACATACCTCATCAAGTAATCCGCTTGGACAAATGGCAGGTACTGAACAAGTAACATTGCTACAGTCAAACTTGCCTGCGCATACGCACACTGCCAATGCGAACAACGTTGCTGCGGATTCAACAAGCAATTCACCCGCAGGACAATTCTGGGGAGTTAGTACAGGGATAACGAATTATCAGACTACAGCACCTAACGTTACGATGTCACCAGCAGCAGTTTCGAGCGTTGGAGGCAATCAGCCGCACGATAATATCATGCCAAGTAAAGTCATTAGTTTTATTATTGCGCTAGAAGGTATCTTCCCTTCACAAGGGTAAGGGAAGTTCAGCATTTCATATCGTGATGAAGAATGTTTCTATAGAGGAGGGTTTTATATGGCAGAACCGTTTGTTGGAGAAATAAGAACGTTTGCTTTTGGTATTGTTCCACAAGGCTGGGCATTATGCAATGGTCAGTTATTGCAAATTAATAGCAATCAAGTGTTGTATGCTATTTTAGGTAACAGATATGGTGGAGATGGCAGTGTAAACTTTGCCTTGCCTAATTTACAGGGACGTACTCCTATTCACATGTCAAACTCTTATCCAATTGCGGCAGCTGGGGGAGAAGCAGCTCATACATTGACGATTAATGAAATGCCTCAGCATACACATCAGGCTCTAGGGAGCTCAGAAAATGCAGATAATTCTAAACCAGATGGTAATACATGGGCAGTTACAGCTACGACACGTCCAATATATGCAGCTAACGCTAATACTACGTTGAATGTATCAGCAATTGGAACAACAGGGGCGAGTCAAGCTCACAATAATATGCAGCCTTACACAACTGTTTCATTTTGTATTGCGCTGCAAGGCATTTATCCGTCAAGAAATTAGGAGGTGTAGTCATGGATCCATATATAGGAGAAATAAGATTGTTTTCTGGAAATTACGCACCAGTTGGTTGGGAGTTATGTAATGGACAGATTATGAATATTCAACAAAGCTCAGCTTTATACAGCATTATCGGGAATAGCTATGGTGGAGATGGAATGACAACATTCGCTTTACCTGATTTACAAGGAATGGCGCCAATGGGGCAGGGAGTTGGGCCAGGGCTTACACCTAGGAATATAGCTGCTTCGGTAGGCTCCAGCACCCAGACACTGACAATTGACCAAATTCCAAATCATACGCATGTGCCGAATGGGTCTAGCGCAACTGCAGCATCTCAAAGCGATCCTAGTAATAAAGTTTGGGGAAGTGAGAGTGATACAACTGCAAATAAGCCCTATGCAGCCACTCCTAATGTTTCGATGAATGCACATACTCTCAATCCTTTTGGAGGAAATGCTGCTCATAACAATATGCAACCATATACGACACTGAGCTTTATTATTGCATTGCAAGGTGTATATCCGCCGAAGCAGTAATTTTTGGAAACTGCCTTAAGGTATGATCTTTAAGGCAGTTTTCGTGCTGTATTTTAATTATAGTAGTTGGGGGTGTCGTTAAGTTATGCAGAAGAAAGTTAGTATTAATATTTTTTTGACGTTTGTTCTCATTATTTCTTTATTTCCAGTATTTCCACCACGTATAGCTGCTGCTCTTGAAGTGAAAATTCCGATAGATGGAAGAAATACTCTTGATGGAACATTATTGCAACACGGCTATATTGCAGGAGATACTATTAATAACTACTCAGAATCTACTTTTAAGTTTAGTGATATTGATAGCTCTCGTTCAATAGACTCTGCATTTTTAACTTTTGATGGAGACGAAGCAGAATGGGATATAAATATTACAGATTTAAAAATTGCTGTTGCTGTTGATAGTTGGCCTCAGACAGATACACAAATGCCAGCATTAGTAATTCCGGAAAAGTCGATCTATTCTATAAAGCCTAATATATTCTCTAGTGAGCCGGTGAGCAATCCGGAAAATGGATCGCTTTCTTACCGAGTAAATGTAAGCAGCTTAGTAACTTCTAGCAATGTTGGTGCGGATGGCACTATTTCGTTATTAATATCTACGACTTCACAATTAGATGCATACATTAATGATCCAAGACTTGAAATTAATTATGCTGCTTCTCCAGTGAATACAGCGCCTGTTTTGAGTGGAATTGGCAATAAGTCGGTAAACAAAAAAAACTTGCTAACTTTTACAGCAACAGCATCAGATGCGGAGGGAGATACATTAACGTACAGTTTGGGTAACGCTCCGACAGGAGCAAGTATTAACTCTACGACGGGTGTATTCAGATGGACGCCAACGGAAGAGCAGGGACCAGATAGCTTTATAATTAAAGTAATCGTAAGTGATGGAGCATTAACAGATGAAGAGGAAATCATAGTTACGGTCAATGAGGTAAATGAGGCACCAGTACTTGCTGCAATAGGAAACAAAACGGTAGATGAAGAAACACTACTTACCTTTACAGCAACAGCAACAGATGCAGATCTGCCAGCGAATACGTTGACGTACAGCCTAGTAGGAGCGCCGTCAGGAGCGAGCATTAATCCAATAACAGGTGTGTTTACATGGACACCAACGGAAGCGCAGGGTCCAGGAAGCTATCCGTTTACGGTCCGCGTAAGTGATGGAATACTAATTGACAGCGAGCAAATTACCATTACGGTTAACGAGACTAATGCAGCCCCAATACTTGGTGCCATCGGTAATAAGACGGTGAACGAAGGAAGTGAGCTAGCCTTTACGGCAAAAGCGACAGATGCAGATTCGGCTATCTTGACGTACAGCTTAGTTGACGCTCCGACAGGAGCAAGCATCAATGCTACGACGGGAGTATTCAAATGGATACCAAGTGAAGCACAAGGTCCGGGTACGTATCTGTTTGTAGTGCGAGTAAGCGACGGAACGATGACGGATGATGAAACTATTACGGTTACAGTGAATGAAGTGAACGTTGCACCAGTGTTAGTTCCAATAGGAAATAAGACGGTTAATGAAGGAAGTCAGTTAACGTTTACGGCAGTGGGAACAGATGCAGATTTGCCAGCGAATACGTTGACGTATAGCTTAGTTGGTGCACTGACAGGAGCCAGCATCAACGCTACGACAGGTGTGTTCACGTGGACCCCAACGGAAGCGCAGGGTCCCGGAAGCTATACGATCAACGTTCGTGTGAGCGATGGGGCACTAACTGATGAAGAACAAATCACGGTTACAGTAAATGAAGTGAACGTAGCACCAATACTTGCTGCGATTGGAGACAAAACGGTAGATGAAGAAACGCTGCTCATGTTTACTGCGGTGGGAACAGATACAGATTTTCCAGCGAATACACTAACGTACAGCCTAGTAGGAGCACCGACAGGTGCGAGCATTCATCCAGAAACAGGTGTGTTTACATGGACACCAACGGAAGCGCAGGGTCCAGGAAGCTATCCGTTTACGGTCCGCGTAAGTGATGGAATACTAATTGACAGCGAGCAAATTACCATTACGGTTAACGAGACTAATGCAGCCCCAATACTTGGTGCCATCGGTAATAAGACGGTGAACGAAGGAAGTGAGCTAGCCTTTACGGCAAAAGCGACAGATGCAGATTCGGCTATCTTGACGTACAGCTTAGTTGACGCTCCGACAGGAGCAAGCATCAATGCTACGACGGGTGTATTCACATGGATACCAAGTGAAGCGCAAGGTCCGTCTAGCTATACGTTTACGGTTCACGTAAGTGATGGAACTTTAACAGATGAAGAAGAAATTACGATTACGGTGAATGAAGTGAATATAGCACCAGTGTTAGTTCCAATAGGCAACAAGTCGGTTAATGAAGACAGTCCGTTAACGTTTACAGCAACGGCAACAGATACAGACCTGCCAGCGAATACGCTGACGTATAGCCTGGTTGATGCGCCAACAGGAGCAGGCATCAACGCTACGACAGGTGTGTTCACATGGACCCCAACGGAAGCGCAAGGTCCCGGAAGCTTTGTACTTAAAGTTGTCGTAAGTGATGGCGCGCTAAGTGATGAAGAGGAAATCACGGTTACGGTCAACGAGGTCAACACTGCACCCGTACTTGCAGCGATTGGAGACAAAACGGTAGATGAAGAAACGCTGCTTACGTTTACAGCAACGGCAACGGATGTTGACATGCCAGCGAATACGCTGACGTATAGCCTACAAGGAGCGCCGCCAGGTGCAAGCATTAACCCAACGACAGGTGTGTTTACATGGACACCAACGGAAGCGCAAGGTCCCGGAAACTATACGTTTACGATTTCCGTAACTGATGGAGCATTAACAGATGAAGAGGAAATTACGGTTAGGGTCAATGAAGTGAACGCAGCGCCAGTGCTTGCAGCAATTGGCGACAAGACGATAGATGAAGGAAGTCAGCTAACCTTTACGGCAACAGCTACAGACCCGGACTCGGTTATCTTGACGTACAGCTTAATAGACACACCGACGGGAGCAAGTATAAACTCAGCGACTGGAGTATTCACATGGACGCCATCGGAAGCCCAAGGCCCGTCTAGCTATACGTTTACGGTTCACGTAAGTGATGGAGTATTAACTGATGAAGAAGAAATTACGGTTACGGTGAATGAAGTGAATGTAGCGCCAGTGCTTGCAGCAGTTGGCGACAAAGCGGTAGATGAAGGAAGCGAATTAACGTTTACAGCGTCTGCAACAGATACAGACCTGCCAGCAAATACGCTGACGTATAGCCTAGTTGATGCGCCAACAGGAGCAGGCATCAACGCTACGACAGGGGTGTTTACATGGACACCAACGGAAGCGCAGGGTCCCGGAAGCTTCACATTTAAAGTTATTGTAAGTGATGGGGCATTAACTGATGAAGAGGAAATTACAGTTACGGTCAACGAGGTGAACGTGGCACCCGTACTTGCAACGATTGGAGACAAAACGGTAGATGAAGAAACGCTACTCACGTTTACGGCAGTAGGAACTGATACAGATCTGCCAGCAAATATACTGACGTACAGTTTAGTTGATGCACCGACAGGGGCAAGCATCAACGCTACAACAGGTGTGTTCACATGGACACCAACGGAAGCGCAAGGTCCCGGAAACTATACGTTTACGATTTCCGTAACTGATGGAGCATTAACAGATGAAGAGGAAATTACGGTTACGGTCAATGAAGTGAACGTAGCGCCAGTGCTTGCAACAATTGGCGACAAGACGATAGATGAAGGAAGTCAACTAACCTTTACGGCAACAGCTACAGACCCGGACTCGACTATCTTGACTTATAGCATAATAGACGCACCGATGGGAGCAAGTATCAACGTTACGACAGGGGCATTCACATGGACGCCAACGGAAGTACAAGGTCCGTCTAGCTATACGTTTACAGTACGTGTAAGTGATGGAGTATTAACTGATGAAGAAGAAATCACGGTTACGGTTAACGAAGTGAATGTAGCGCCAGTGCTTGCAACAATCAGCGACAAAGCGGTAGACGAAGGAAGCGAATTAACGTTTACAGCATCTGCAACAGATGCAGATCTGCCAGCGAATACGCTGACGTATAGCCTAGCTGATGCGCCAATAGGAGCAAGTATTAACGCTACGACGGGTGTATTCACATGGACGCCAACGGAAGCGCAGGGTCCAGATAGCTTTACAATTAAAGTAGTCGTAAGTGATGGAGCATTAACAGATGAAGAGGAAATCACGGTTACGGTTCACGAAGTGAACACTGCACCAGTACTAGCTGCAATTGGAGACATAACGGTAGATGAAGAAACGCTACTTACGTTTACAGCAACGGCAACAGATACAGACCTGCCAGCGAATACGCTGGCGTATAGCTTAGTTGATGCACCGACAGGAGCAAGCATCAACGCTACAACAGGTGTGTTCACATGGACACCAACGGAAGCGCAAGGCCCCGGAAACTATACGTTTACGATTTCCGTAACTGATGGAGCATTAACAGATGAAGAGGAAATTACGGTTACGGTCAATGAAGTGAACGCAGCGCCAGTGCTTGCAGTAATTGGCGACAAGACGATAGATGAAGGAAGTCAGCTAACCTTTACGGCAACAGCTACAGACCCGGACTCGGCAATATTGACTTATAGCTTAATAGACGCACCGATGGGAGCAAGTATCACCGTTACGACAGGGGGATTCACATGGACGCCAACGGAAGCCCAAGGCCCGTCTAGCTATACGTTTACAGTTCGTGTAAGTGATGGAGCATTAACAGATGAAGAAGAAATTACAGTTACGATTAACGAAGTGAATGTAGCGCCAGTGCTTGCAACAATCAGCGACAAAGCGGTAGACGAAGGAAGCGAATTAACGTTTACAGCGTCTGCAACAGATGCAGATCTGCCAGCGAATACGCTGACGTATAGCCTAGTTGATGCGCCAATAGGAGCAGGCATTAACGCTACAACAGGTGTATTTACATGGACGCCAACGGAAGCACAAGGTCCCGGTAGTTTTACACTTAAAGTTGTCGTAAGTGATGGCGCGCTAAGTGATGAAGAGGAAATCACGGTTACGGTCAACGAAGTGAACACTGCACCAGTACTAGCTGCAATTGGAGACAAAACGGTAGATGAAGAAACGCTGCTTACGTTTACAGCAACGGCAACGGATGTTGACCTGCCAGCGAACACGTTGACGTATAGCCTAGTTGATGCACCAACAGGAGCAAGCATTAACCCAACAACAGCTGTGTTTACATGGACACCAACGGAAGCGGAAGGTCCCGGAAGCTATACCTTTGAAGTCGTTGTTAGCGATGGAGTGCTTAGTGACAGCGAGGAAATTACGGTTACGATTAATGAAGTGAATGTGGCACCTGTACTGCAAGCGATAGGGAACAAGAGTGTGAATAAAGGAAGTCAATTAAGATTTACCACGATTGCAACGGATGAGGATGACCCAGCCAACACTTTAATCTACAGCTTAGTTGATGCACCAGAAGGTGCTGTAATAGATAGTCAAACAGGTGAATTTACTTGGAAACCATCAGCAAATCAAGGTTCGAAAGATTATACGTTCACGGTAAAAGTGAGTGATGGTCTTTTGACGGACGAGGAAACGATTACAGTTACGGTAAAAGCAGTGTTTAATAATGTCGACATACCTGAGCCTTCAGGAAATGCAGTTCATGTATTAGTTAACGGAAAGGTTGTGGACGCAGGTACTGCAACGATTTCTGAAATAAACGGACAAAAAGTGGTTACAGTTGCAGTAGATGAACAAAAGCTGATGCAACGGTTCGAAGACGAAGGTGAGCAAGCAGTCATTACAATTCCTATTACTGCAGATAGTAATGTCGTTATTGCTGAAATTAATGGGCGTATCATTAAAAAATGGGAAGAGCAGCAAGCGATTATAGTTCTACAAACGAACAATGCTTCATACACGATACCAGCAGAACAAATCGATATAACAGCAATTTCTTCTCAGCTTGGAGCAAATGTGGCGTTAGAGGATGTGAAAATAAAAATCGAAATTGCTGAGCCGCTCAAGAACATATTGCAAATTGTCGAAGCTGCAGTTAATCGAGAAGGGTTAACCCAAGTAGCTCCGACACTTAACTTCAAGGTTAGTGTGGAGTATGACGGGCGTACAGTAGAGATATTGCGATTCAACGCCTATGTTAAGAGTACGATAGCTATTCCAGAAGGAACCGATCCGAACCAAATAACAACGGGTGTAGTTGTCGAACTAGATGGCTCAGTTAGACATGTACCGACTCAAATTACTAAAGTTGGTGACAGATATTATGCTGTCATTTACAGCTTGACCAATAGTACTTACTCTGTTGTCTGGAATCCGCTACAATTTATTGATGTAGAGAATCACTGGGCAAAAGCGGCAGTCAATAATATGGGATCTAGGATGGTCGTCAACGGAATAGGAAATGGGATGTATTATCCTGATCAGAATGTTACTCGAGCTGAGTTCGCAGCGATTATTGTTCGGGGGCTAGGAATGAGTTTGTCGCAAGAAAATAGTTTATTCACAGACATAGGTACAACAGCTTGGTACCGCAGTGCAGTTCAGACTGCATATGAATATGGTCTAATTAATGGATTTGAAGATGGAACTTTCCGTCCGAATGATACAATTACACGTGAGCAAGCTATGTTGATTATATCTAAAGCGATGATAATTACAGGGCTAAAGGAAAGTGCAACAAATCAATCCCAAATTGATGTAATTCGTACATTTTCTGATGCAAGCACTGTATCTGATTGGGCGCTTGATGGCGTTGCAGACAGCGTAATCACAGGTATTATTTCAGGCAGAAATAATAACTTGCTAGCACCTAAAGCTAACATTACTAGAGCAGAAGTAGCAATAATTATACAAAGACTACTGCAAACTTCCAATCTGATTAACAAGTAAGGTCTGTATAGCAAGAGATTTCGTGCGTCAATTGAGGTCATAGTTGCCATTCCCCTGCAACTATTGGACGTGAAAATAAGCTCTCCTTTATTTGTGTTATTAACACGGTAAAGGGGAGTTTTTTATGAATGATTACGTAAAGGAGTATCAGCGTGAGATTAACGACATCTAAGAAAATGTGGCTAGGATTTTCAGCAGTATTAGTATTATTTTATTATTTACTTTAACTGATAATTATAAAAAAAATATCGATGTTGATATGAAGAAAGTTGATCTAGCAGAGAATATTCAAGGAGTACAAAAGGAGATCGCAACTGCTGTATTAGAGTTTGTTATGTATGGGAAAGATGATGCAATCGATGAACTTGATGCAGTAGAAGGGTCAGGTTATGCTAGAGCATTAATTGAAATGACAACAGACGAAGAATCATTAAAATTATAAAAGACCTTCAATCAGAGACTCTCTTATTATTTGATTCAAATGATACAATTATATCCTTAATCGGAATGGATTTATCCAAACCTGCCGGAAGATCTATGTTTTCTGTAAGAAGATGGCGGAGACTATCATTACTCGATTGTGTATGAACATTTGTATGCTATCGAAGTAACAGAGGGAGAAGCAATCGAACTGATGAATCGAATTACGGGGCTTTTCTTGGAATTAGAGGCTCATCGTGATCTTGATCGCCTGCTAGATGATGCGATTAAGCATCAAACCGATAAGTTGTATATAAGTGGACATTGGTTGACAGAACTGCCTGAGAGAGCTATCTATTCAATGTGCGAGTTCAGATCGCCCGACTCCCGGATTTCGGGTCAAGCCAAAGGAAGAGATCAGCCTAAATCGTATTCCACCAGAGATTGGAGATCTGGAGCAACTGGAGCAGCTTACGATTCAATACTCCTCGATCGATGAACTACCGCTCGAACTAGAAAAGCTAAGGCATTTGCGAATCTTGAACTTAGAAATGTGTATGATGAATCAGAGACCTGATTTTCTTAATAGTATGAAGCAACTTGAATACATCAATGTTTCGCAGAATTCTTTATTGAATACGATTGAAATTGAATGGTAGATTAAAAGAACGGTGATCCAATCCGAAATTGATCTTAGAAGGAGGCGTTAAAATGTCTGAGTTAGATTTTGAGCAGTTTACGGTATTAAAAGAGCGTATGCATGAGTTGTCCAAAGTTGAACGGAATAGGGAAGATTTACTAAAGTGTATGAGAGAGCAGGAAGCACTCGTTGTAAAGCTAGAAGTTAAACTGCAACTGGAGCAGGAGGATGTTGAGAAGCTGACGAGTATGTCGCTAATTAATTTGTTCCATACGATTTTGCGAAGCAAGGAAGAGCAGCTTGAACTGGAACGTCAGCAGGAACTGATAGCAACACTTAAGCTTCAGGAAGCAAAGCAAAGTCTCAAAGAACTTAAGGAGGATTTACTTGAGGTTGGTCATCAACTTGCAGAGCTTTCCACAGCTCACTTTGATTATAATCAGCTCATGTTGAAGAAGGAAGTGGAGCTCCGTAATTCACCGGATATAGCTCATGAACTGGAAGAGATGGAAGCCGAAATTTCAGAAAAAAGCTGGTTAGTTAAGGAGATTGGAGAAGCACTATCAGCAGGGAGAGGTGTCATTTCCTCGTTAACTTATGCCTCGGAGCAACTGGGAAAAGCGGAAAATTGGGGAAATTGGGATATGTGGGCAAACGGAGGGTTGATCAGTACTCATATTAAGCACGGACATATCGATGATGCGAGAACCTCTATCCATAATGCCAATCGCCAGCTACGACATTTTCATAAAGAACTTGCAGATTTGCATAGGTCGACGGACATCCAGATCGATATAAGTGGAACACTCAAAATGGCCGACTATTGGTTCGATGGTTTAATTACTGACTGGCTCGTACAAGGTCGAATTAAAGCTGCTCAAGATCAAGTATTAGAAGCAATTCATAACGTAAGAATGGTAGTGAACACACTTGATGTGGACCATCGCGCTGCTGAGCAGGAGTTATCTAATTCAAAAGCAGAGCGCATTACTTGGATTGAGGAAACTCAATAATAAAAAACTATTGATTTAAAAGTTAACTCGTGTTAATTTATTTACAGGAGTTAACTTTTAAGGGAGTGCATTTTACATATGGATATTTCACTAAGAGAGATCAAAAAAGCACGCAATAAAATCGCTTTATATCATGCAACGATGTCACTTATAGGCGACAGAATGCTTAGTGAAGTGATGTTGGATGATATATGTCTTAAAGCTGAAGTATCTAGGGTTACATTTTTTAAATATTTTAGTAGAAAAGATGACATTCTAATTTATTTTATGCGAATATGGTTAACGGAACGAATTATCGAGATCGAGACAAATCATAAGCGAGGGTTTTCTTCTATTCGTCACATACTAACTACTGTTGTTGACCAATACAATGAAAGAGCAGGAATAATGGCGAGTCTAATATCATTTTTAGCTGAAATGAAAATGCACCCAACGTTGCTTGAATTAAGTGATGCTGAGATTAAGCTACTTTTTCCAGATCATATTGAAATAGGCAGGCTGGAGCCCAGTATGTATGATTTGTTTCATAAATCGATGACCGAAGCGAGTGAAGAAGGAAAGTTAAAGGAAGATATATCTGTGGACTCTGCAGTAAAAGTATTATTTACAATTTTTTATGGTGCATATTTAACTTCACAGTTGTATGGATCTTCAAATGTATTGGATTTTTATGAGACGAATCTTATATTACTTGAGAAACATTAAAGGAGAAATGTAACTATGGCTCAATTTATACCAGGAAGATATACTGCTGAAATGGACGGCCCGTTCGTTGTATTCGTTATCGGAATGCGAATTAATAAATTACTTTCTATACACAAGTGGCTTCCAGTCATTAAATCGATGAGTTCGATGCTACAAGAAGTATATCGTAATAAAGAACTTGGTTTCTTAGATGCTAGTTATCATTTTTCATGGCGTGGTATAACTTTAATTCAATATTGGAGATCATTTGAGCAATTAGAAAAGTTTTCGAGAACATCCCAAAGTCATTTAGATATTTGGTCAAAATACAAAAAGCATATTGTAACAAGTGGTGTAGTAGGTATTTATCATGAAACTTACATTATAGATAATCATAAATACGAATGTGTCTACAACAACATGCCGGCTTATGGATTAGGCAAAGCCGGACAACTTATTCCTATTCAAGGCAAGCATGAAACCGCGAAACAAAGACTTGATCATTAGTTTGCTATTCACTCTTATCCTCATACAAATCCACATACACCTTTTTATTGCCATCTACTTGAGCGATGAATACATCCTTTTCGGTAGAAGCACCTTTTTGCGTAACTTCATGTATTAGCCATTTTTTGGAATATCCTAGTCTTGCCAAATTTTCATGTAATATATGACCGTCCATAATTAATAAAGTCGGAGCATTTTCATGTTTTAGCTTTATTCCGAGAAAATTAGGAGTAATTGGCTCCATATCTGCTTTTTTCATCACACTTAGCTCGCCATTTGCTTCAAATACAGCCATTTGAACATCATCTAGCTTGAAAACATCCTTCTCTCGTAATAGCATCATTAACTCATCAATCGCCATTTGATTTTTCTTCATCGTATCTTCTAATACTTCCCCATCTTTAATAATGATCGAGGGTTTACCATCGGTTAACTGTAGAAAACCTCTTGATTTTAGTCCGATAAGACTTAAAATTATCGGGAATAATCCCCATATCGCGAGTGAAACAAGACCGTTCGAGATTTTAATATTTTGATCGACAGACATTGTTGAGGCGATTGAACCAATCGTTATCCCTACAACATAATCGAAGAAAGTAAGCTGAGAAAGCTGCTTCTTTCCCATAATACGTGCCAAAAAGAGTAAGACGAGAAAAGCAGCAATAGAACGAATTAATATTAATACATACTCTGGCACAGATATTCCCCCAATATAAAAGTCTGAATAAGTATTCCTTATTATTGGGTAATCTAAATAATAATATGCAACGAAAAAGGGGGATAAGCTGAGATGGTTCAAAGAGCTTTGCTCTGTATGATGCTTCTGCTCGTAATTTCAGGATGTTCTGCTCAAAACGGTAAAAATGAATTCAAAGAGAATATTAGTCGACTTGAACAATCAATTAGCGATAACGAGACTGAATCTGTAAAGCTACAAGTAGAAGCCTTGTTAAAGGTGTATAAACATAATGAATGGAAATTACAATTGCTAGGTGATGAAGGGGAGTATGAAAGACTTCACGAAAGCATCCAACGAATTATTGTTGCAATCGAGGAAGAGGATTTTACAGAAGCGAGGCTAGAACTAAGTACGACGAAGACAATATTAGCAGATATATATTCATTGTGAAATTACCAATATAAGTTATTTTTATGTGAATTATCATTATTAACTAGTACTTTATGAGAATGAGTAGTATTATATACCTATGATAATGTTTAACGTGAAACTAAAGTCTCATAAAAGAGGTGAAGTGATCAAATGCCTTACTATTATTTCAAAGAAATATGGACACCACTTAAACTGATTGGAATTAATTTTTTTAAGGATGAAGAAAATCAGGTTTGGGTTAAACGATGGAAAAGTAAAAGAAGGAAGCTGAATATAAAAAACGTTAAGCAAAGGAGCGTTGGCTAGTAGCTGACGTATTATTATGTGCTGTTGATTAGCCATTCAATGAGATCGATCATTGGATGGTTTTTTTTGTGCGCTTGTGTGAGAAGAGAGCGATAGGGTGCCAATCGTATAGATGATTAAAGAGTGTTGACTAGATGTTCTATCTGTTATATATTAAGTATAACAGATAGAACAGTTCTTGCTTAGTCATTTATATTGTATAGATCCATTAATTCACGTATTGAAGTTAAGCATACGTTGCTTTCGAGGCAGCTGTTCTATGGTTGGAAAATGTCTATGGGGGCAGCAAAAAGTTCGGTATATGCTTCCGAAGTGACTTTTTGTTGACTTAGAAGTCAATCAGGGAGCAACAAAAAGTTTTGGTATATGCTTCCGAAGTGACTTTTTGTTAACTTAGAAGTCAATCAGGGAGCAACAAAAAGTTTTGGTATATGCTTCCGAAGTGACTTTTTGTTGACTTAGAAGTCAATCAGGGAGCAACAAAAAGTTTTGGTATATGCTTCCGAAGTGACTTTTTGTTGACTTAGAAGTCAATCAGGGAGCAACAAAAAGTTTTAGGAGGTGATGAACTTGCTGTTAGCCATTGATTTGCAATCTGATACACCTATCTACACGCAGATTGCACAGCAAATTATTGAAGGGATAGCGAAAGGTGAACTTATTCCAGGGGAAGGCTTACCGTCGGTACGCGCTTTAGCTGTAGATTTGGGTGTGAATTTGCATACCGTTAACAAAGCTTATCATCTATTGAAACAAGATGGTTATGTACAAATTAATCGCAAGCAAGGTGTCATCATTGAGCCTGACGCTATGCCAATCGCTGATGAACAGTTCAAGAAAAATTTGCTAGAGCGATTGCGACCTCTTATTGCGGAGGCAATAGCTAGAGGAATGGAAATGAATCAGTTTGAAGAGCTTATAGGTACATCATTCAATGAGTTACTGCCTAATCGTAGCTAACTATTGAAAAGTTGAAGTAGATGCTTTCGCTGTACTTTTCATACGAAAAGTTGAAGTAGATGCTTCCGATGTACTTTTCTTACGAAAAGTTGAAGGAGATGAATGGAATGGAATTTTGGATATTAATCGCGTTATTCATACCGATCATTGCAATCATGGCAATTACCCCGCTAATTACAAGGAAGGTTGAGGCATTTGGTGTAACTGTACCAGAAGGCGTCAAGCAGGAGCCATTCGTCAAAAAGCAAATCAAAAGATACATTATATTATGTACAGCTCTTGGCTTAGTTCTAATGGTCATATTATTAATGCTATTACAAAGTAATCAAGAAGAATCTTTTTACGCTATAGTTTATTCTTGCTTAATATTTGCTTATATCATAGGCAGCTTTATTATCTATTATGTTAGCCATTTGCAAATCAAAAAGTGGAAGCAAACGCAAAGCTGGTACGATGAACAACTTACTTCACAAAGGATTGTCGTGCAAACAGGTTTTTATAATAAGAGTATGACGATTTCGTTAGCTTGGTATATACCGCATTTACTACTTGTGGTAGGTACTGTAATTTACAGTTTGCTCAATTATGAAAAGTTTCCCGCAATCATTCCTATGCAATATAATTTAGCTGGGGAAGTGACTAGAAGTGTCGAGAAGAGTTTATCATCGGTACTTGGACTATCTGGGGTCGCTCTAACGATGATTGTTGTATTTATTTTCTCTCATATTTCAATTTCCAAAGCAAAGCAAATTGTAGAAAGTAAAGATCCAGAAGGATCGGTTGAGCGGAATCGTATCTTCCGCTATTCTTGGTCGATCTTTATGGCGATAACTGGATTTCTAATCGTATTCATTATGTGCTTAGGTCAACTATCATCCTTACTCGAAATTTCGAACGACATGTACATGCTAGTCGTATTTCCGGTAATTGGAGTAATTATTGTTGGATCAATTGTATTAAGTATAAAAACAGGTCAAGGTGGCTCGCGCATTAAGCTTAATGGCTCGAATGCTCAAAGTAAGGTAGCGGTTGCGGATCAAGATCAATTCTGGAAAGCAGGAGTGTTCTATTGGAATCGTAATGATCCTGCGATCTTTGTGGAAAAACGATTTGGTGTTGGCTGGACAATGAATTTTGCTAGGCCGCTAAGCTGGCTGCTAATTATCGGTATTATAGCTATTGTAGTAATACCTTCAATTTTTCTATCGTAGTATTCAATGAACAGATAAAGGAATATGATGGAAAATGTGGAATTACTTTTATTATAAGCGGTAGTGCGAAGCTTAACTATTTATTACTACTAAGGTCATTCACCAACTTAATAAAGAAAAAGTGTCACTACAGCCGATCCATTTGGGCTACTAGGTTTCACTTATAT
Organism: Paenibacillus sp. Y951; assembly: GCF_056786395.1. Lineage (NCBI taxonomy): Bacteria > Bacillati > Bacillota > Bacilli > Caryophanales > Paenibacillaceae > Paenibacillus > Paenibacillus sp. Y951. The sequence goes on from NZ_JBXCIY010000021.1 coordinate 18,883, forward strand.
TGGAATCTAAGTAGTAACAACTATTTAATATCAAGCGTATGCTTTCGAGGTGAACTTATTTTGTTAAAGAGAAGTGAAATCGAGGAAGCAACAAAAAAATTTTTAGGAGGATATACGAATGAAACCATTTAATTATTTAATGAAATCTGTCTTTTTCCTTGCCCTTATTTTCTTTGTTTTCTTATCGCCTATCAGTCAACTGAGCGTGTCAGCAGCGAATCCAGATTGGGTACCTGTACGAGTAGCAGCTGAGTCGATTGGAGCTAGAGTGGATTGGAATCAAGCTGAACAATTGGTTACGATCAAACGAGGTAATCTCACGGCAATTATTCCGGTCGGGAAAGAACAAGCGTTGATCAACGATAAAGAACTGAACATGGAATTTTCAGCTATGATGAAAGATCATAGCACTTATATTTCCTTAAACGATTTCAATGCTATATTTGGCATCGATGCGAACTGGGATAAAGTACAACAAACAGTCAGCTTTGCTGCAACAGATTTAGAAGGACATTCAAGCTTGTTTGTAAACAAACTATTTTCTGGAAATGTAGCGAGTATGCCTGCCATGATGAATGAAGCATTAAGACCGAATCTTCCTGAACAAGCTCTTGCAATCATTGGACAACAGTATTCTGCTGTTTATGGTAAGCCGCTGATGCAGCAGTCTCTAACGATAGAGAACAACGGCGTACATACAAATGTAATTATGGTTTATGAAACCAATGTATTGCCTTTGAAGATTACATTAAGATTTGATGCTAATCGATTAATTGATGATCTGTACATGGAACAAGTGGCTATTGCTGATACTTATCAGAAACCAGCTTATGATATTGGAAATTATTCAGAAATAGATGTAGTAATCGGGGAAGGTATGTTTGCAGTACCGGGAACATTAACTATTCCTGAAGGAGAAGGACCATTTTCTGCCGTTGTTCTTGTTCATGGTTCTGGTCCACATGATCGCGATTCTACGATTGGCGCAGTTAAAATATTTAAAGATATTTCAGTCGGCCTAGCTGCTCAAAATATAGCTACATTGCGCTATGAAAAAGTAACGAAGGAGCATAATGTAAAAGTAGCTTCTTTACCAAAATTTACTTTGAACAATGAATCTGTCGATGATTCTATTTTGGCAGTCAAATTGTTAAAGGGCAGAAGTGAGATTGATCCTACTCATATTTATATTGTTGGTCATAGTCAAGGTGGTTACGTCGTTCCAAAGATTTTCGAGAATGATAAGGATAACGATATCGCAGGGGCTATATTGCTTTCAGCGCCAAGTGGTAATTTGGCAGATGTACTGAAAGAACAGCAGGTGGATGCTCTAGATCGGTTGAAAAAATTAGGATACTCTTCTGAAATTATTGCTAGCCAAGAACAGACAGCTGCATTTATTAGTCAGACAGTAGATTTAATCAAAGATCCGACGTATTCGACAGAAAAATTACCGGAGTCATTCCCAATCCCTCCTGCTTATTGGTGGTATGAGCAAAGAGATTACTTACCAGCTCAGATGGCAAAACTACAAAATGAACGAATGCTTATCATCCAAGGAGAGAATGATTGGCAAGTAAGTATGAATCAATTCAATGGTTGGAAGAAAGAATTGGAAAGTCGAACCAATATATCATATATTTCCTATCCGAATATTAATCATGTTCTAACTGAATATGAAGAACTATCGATTGGTTCAGAGTATTATCTGCCTTCCAATGTTAGTGGGAAATTAATTGCTGACATGGCGAAATGGATTAAGCAATAATGCGGAAAACACGAACAACAGCTCTTAATTGTAGAGAAAAACGAATGTTTGTAACTTTTTATCGGAAAACATTCGTAAAATGATTGACAACAATGTATCTACCTCGATAAAATTAAAGACGGAATACAACAAAAGCATATACTTTCGTATAATCTCAAGAATTGGCTTGAGAGTCTCTACTAGATCACCGTAAATGATCAGGCTACGAGGGGTGAAAGAAAGCCACTAGGCCAGTGGTATATTTCTTTCCTTTTTGCAGAGCCTAGAGAGATGCGAGTTACGCATTTTCTTTGGGCTTTTTTGCTTGTTCCATCACAATTTTGGGAGGTTATATTCAAAATGGAGCGTTTCTTTCGATTAAAGGAACTAGGAACAAATGTAAGAACTGAAATTATGGCAGGTCTAACAACATTCATGACAATGGCATACATTCTAGCGGTTAACCCAATGATTCTTGGTAGCGCTGGTATGGACATGAACGGAGTATTTCTAGCTACTGCTTTGTCAGCAGGTATTTTTACAATTGCAATGGGGATCTTCGTTAACTTCCCAGTAGCACTTGCTCCAGGTATGGGATTGAACGCTTATTTCGCATCAGTAATTCTTGCTTCAGCGGCCACAGATACGCCGATTACTCCAGCAATGGGCTTAACGGCAGTATTTATCTCAGGGATTATCTTCATCATCTTAACAATTACGCAAATTCGTCAAATGTTAATTGATGCAGTACCGGATAGCCTGAAGCATGCGATTACAGTTGGTATTGGTCTATTCATTACGGTTATCGGTATGAAGGGTAGCGGCTTGATGACCATCAATGTGGAAAGCTTTGAAAATATTACAAAAGGTGTATTTACACCAGTTACGAGTAATGAGACAGTTATCGGTCTAGGTAGCTTCTCCAATGAAACAATGGTCTTTACGATCATTGCATTACTACTTACAGGAATTATGATGGTACTTAAAGTTCCAGGTGCGATTCTGTGGGGGATGTTAGCAACAACACTTCTTGCTATTGTAACGGGGAATGTTGATGCTGGTGCTTCATTATCAGGTGCTCAATGGATGCCAGACTTCAGCACAATGCACTTTGCAGACTTTAACTTCGCTGGTGTCATCGAGGTTGGTCTAGTTACAGTAATTCTTACTTTCACATTCGTAGAAATGTTCGATACATTCGGCACATTAGTTGGTACAGCTACTCGTGCTGGTTTTATGAAAGATAAAGTAAAAGGTAAAAAAATAGTAGGTAAAGCAATGTTTGTTGACGCAATTGGCGTAAGTGGTGGTGCTGTGCTTGGTACAAGTACAGTAACAGCTTTTGTTGAGAGCTCATCTGGTATTGCACAAGGTGGCCGTACTGGTCTAACAGCCGTTACGACAGGTATTTGTTTCTTGCTTTCAATCTTTATCGCACCGCTAGTTATGTTAGTGCCAGGCTCTGCAACTTCTGCAGCACTAATTATTGTTGGTGTACTTATGATGCAATCGGTGAAAGAAATTGACTTCTCTGATATGGTGTATGCAATTCCTGCATTCTTCATTATCGCATTCATGCCTTTCTCTTACAGCATCGCTAACGGTATCTCTTTCGGTATCGTGTTCTATGTTGTACTAGCTACTGTTGCTAACCTAGCGAAAAAAGGTCAGTATAAAGTTCATTGGCTAATGTGGGTACTAGCGGTATTAATTATCTATCGTTATGTGTTTATGGGGTAGCTAATAAATTAGAAAATAACAAAAAGAAGCAGTGCTTGGCCGGCGCTGCTTCTTTTTGTTTTAAATGTATATAGTTAATTGGATTCTTCGATCTGACTGAATTGCCAATGAATGCCGAATTGATCAGTAATCATACCATAGCATTTACTCCAAAACGTTTCTTGTAGCTCCATCGCAATAGTACCACCTACTTTTAATTGTTCGTAAGCGGATTCTAATTCGTTGCGATCCGTGCTTACAAGGGCAAGCGTAACATTGTTTCCAGCGGTAAAGGGCATACTTGGGAAGACATCGGAGAACATCACATTACTTCCGCTAATTTGCAATCTGGCGTGCATAATTAGATTTTTTGTATCCTCGCGCTGTGCTTCTCCTGGAGCTTCTGGAATATCGCCAAAAGTCATATTAACGCTACATTTGGCTTTGTTACGCCGCAAGAGCGGAATGAAGTGCAAGAAGGATCTTCATAGCGTGCTAATGGTGATCAAGTAGGATTGAAGAACAAACGAGCGGGCACACAGGACGCTAATTAGCTAAAAACCACCACTATAGGATGTAAGAGGACTCACAGGACCCTATTGATAGTATTTCACTGAATATTCACTAGCAAACGAGTGAATAAGATCCTGTGAGTCCGCGAAAACTCGAAATGAGCGGAAAACGCAGAAATAAGATCCTGTGAGTCCGCTAGTATTGCCAATGGGTTTGGGTTGTGCTGAGCTCGGCAATGTGCTGAATGGAGTTTAGCGCAAATTGCTGAGCTCAGCAACGAATGCCGCAGTTGCTCCATCTGACGCACATTAAGGCTACTTTTGGCTTTGTTATATGAACGAGTGCCAAGGGGCCAAAAGCTTACTGAAAAATGATCAATTATGCCTATAACGTACCTGATGTACGCTTAAGCATACAAAATTTAACAGTCAAGCACTTATTATGAGGTTGATCCATTATTTTTCGTGAAATTTCATTAATTAAAGCATTACTTGCGCAGTTGGTAACATTATAGTGAACTAATGGGTGGAAATCTGCTAGAATTAGTTGAAAAGGTACAATCTACATAGCTATGACAAATAAGTTTATTGAGATGTAAAAACATACGACGTGGAAAATTACTATAGTAAGGTTAGGTGAAATAATGTACAAGGTAGATTTAAATTGTGATATGGGTGAAAACTTTGGTATATATAATTTAGGACAAGATGAAGAATTAATGAAGTATATTACGTCAACAAATATTGCATGTGGCTATCATGCTGGAGATCCAATGACAATGCGCAAGACGGTAAAGCTAGCGCTTCAATATGGTGTGGCTATCGGGGCTCATCCAGGGTTACCAGATATGGCAGGGTTCGGAAGACGTGTAATGGATATTAGTGCAGAAGAAATATATGGATTAGTACTGTATCAGATCGGGGCTTTGCAGGCATTTGCTAAGGCCGAAGGAACATCGATTACTCATGTGAAGCCTCATGGGGCATTATATCAAATGGCGAATCGAAGTACGGATATCGCGGAAGCTATTGCCGAGGCAGTATATCGTATAGGCGATGATGTATATTTGGTTGGTCAATCCAACAGCAAACTAGTTAAAGCAGGTGCAAGAGCTGGCCTTCGTACGTTGCATGAAGTATTTGCTGATCGTAATTATGAGAAAGACGGTTCGTTGACGCCAAGATCGCATGAACAAGCGCTAATTGTTCAATCCAAATACTCAACAGAGCGTGTCATTCGTATGGTGCGAGAGCATAAGGTTGATAGTAGAACAGGTGAAGAAATGAATATGCGTGCAGATACAATCTGTGTACATGGGGATTCACCCGATGCTTTAGAGCATGTGATTCAGTTGTCGCAGGCATTGTCAGAAGCAGGCATTGAAGTCATCCATCCTGTTTAGAGGAAGCTCTAAACGTCCGACTGTGATAACGAAGTGATGCTAACGTAGCATATTCGACATCGAATATGAAACGAACTTGGAAAGTACGGTTCGCATGTACCAATTACGTACATTTGCGCTTCCGCCTTTCTCAAGTAGCGTCTCATCTTCTCGGTTCTGACAGCCGAACGTTTAGAGCCTTTATTGGAAGAGGAAGCTCAAAACGTCCGACTGTGATAACGAAGTGATGCTAACGTAACATAGTCGGCATCGAATATGAAGTGAACTTGGAAAGTATAGCATAAGCTTCCGATGTATGTTTCTTGCAGAAACATTGTAGGTCCACATGTACCAACTACGTACACTTGCGCTTCCGCCTTTCTCAAGTAGCACTCCATCTTCTCGATTCTGAAAGCCCGCTTTTTGAACCTTTATTTGAAGCTTCGGTCATTGACCGCTTGTGTACTCGTACCGTACACGTTACTGGGTATTGTTTCATTGTAATAGGTTAGATTAAACAGCGGACTTCGATAACGATGTTGCGCCAACAATTTCTAAAACATCGTTAGGATGAAAGGGGCTTATGTATGGAATATTCATTATTGCCGTTAGGTGAGAAGGCTGTCATTATTCGACTTGGGCATGAAATTAATGAACAAACGCATCATAAGGTAATGAGTTTATTGCAAGTTTTGGAGCTTGAACCAATGCATGGTGTTATTGAATACGTACCTGCTTACTGTTCGATTACAGTTCATTATAATCCTTTGCTAATGAAAGCAGCTAGCTTGCTCAAGCAATCTGCCTCTCAGATGCTACAAATGCAATTACAACAACGAATCGAACAATATGAGCAGAAAGTTGTTGAAGCTACTCATGCGGAGCATCGCGTTATTGAAATCCCTGTTTGCTATGGTGGTTTCTATGGTCCTGATCTAGCTGAAGTGGCCAGATATAATGAGCTGACTACCGACGCTGTAGTGCACATACATTGTGAGAAATCATATCTTGTACATATGCTAGGTTTCGTACCAGGATTCCCCTATCTAGGTGGAATGGACAAACGTATTGCTACACCTCGTAAAGCAATTCCAAGAACTCATATTGTAGCAGGAAGTATCGGGATTGCTGGAGAGCAGACAGGTATTTATCCACTTGCTACACCTGGTGGGTGGCGTATTATAGGTCGCACGCCATTAAGAATGTTCAATCCGCTAGATGAAATGCCCACATTAGTACAGGCTGGTGATTGGATTAAATTTATTCCGATAACGGTGGAGCAGTTCGAAGACATCAGTACATCACAATGGACATGAGTGGAAGTTCAAACAGTGGACTTTGATAACGATGTTACGCGCTGTAGCATAGTCGGCATCGAATATGAAACGAACTTGGAAAGTACGGTTCGCATGTACCAAACACGTACATTTGCGCTTCCGCCTTTCTCAAGTAGCATTTCATCTTCTCGGTTCTGAAATCCCACATTTTGAACCTTCATTATAATATAAGAAAGGAGATGTCTTTCGTGGGGATTGAAGTCATTAGAGCGGGGATACTTACTACGATTCAAGATTTGGGTAGATACGGTTATCAAAAGTTTGGGCTCAATATTAATGGGGCGATGGATGAAGGTGCGGCAAGGGTAGCCAATATTTTAGTTGGCAATGACGAGAAGAATGCCGTTCTAGAGCTTACATTGACAGGTGCTTCATTAAAGATGACTGCTGATCATCTTATCTCAATATGTGGTGGAGATATGTCAGCGACAATGAATGGGCAATCGATACCGATGTGGCAACCTTTCATTGCATCCAAAGATGCTGTAATTAATTTTACTCATTATAAAAATGGCTGTAGAGTATACATCGCTATTGCAGGCGGGATAGCTATACCAGCTGTACTTGGAAGTTATAGTACGAATATGCGTGCTACTATCGGTGGATATGAAGGTAGAGCTTTACGCAATGGAGATATGATTGAAGTGTCTGAAATGCGCAACCAAAGCTGTTCAATGGGATTGTGGCAGAAGCTACAGGACGGTGATACAAGAGCATTTAACGCCCAGCATTTTGGTATGGCACATGAGGATAGTGTAACGATTCGATTTATCGCGGGTCCTGAATATGAGCTATTAGATGAAGCTAACAAACAGAAATTTACCCAGTCCAAATGGTTCATTGACGCTCAATCAGATAGAATGGGATATCGATTGCAAGGCCCATCGTTAGCAATGATCAGTAAGCAAGAGTTAATTACAGAAGGTGTCGTTCATGGAACAGTACAATTACCGGCTAATGGGCAACCGATTGTATTACTTTCAGATCGCCAAACGACAGGTGGATATCCGCGTATTGCGGTTGTAGCGGCAGTTGATATTCCGATATTTGGTCAGTTGAAGCCAGGTAGTGCGATTACCTTTACAGCAATAACGATTGAGGAAGCAGAACAACTGCTTGTTGAATCGGAGCAAGATATTAAGCGATTGAAAATTGCTATTCAATTAAAGAGCAAGCAGTAATTGAATAGCAAGCTTCATCATTTGAAAAATAAGAAATGGGTTGGTAGTCGTCTTAATGAGCCATCTGAAGGCTTATTGATGATGTTTCCATTAAAGACGAGTGAAGAAGAACCGCCACCGTCTAAATTATAGGCATCAACGGCTCCATATCCTTTAAGGATCGTTTGCAGTTCAGAAAGTGTTGCGCCTTTACTACCATTTGTGTTGTAGCCATCGGTCACCATCAATAATAGTTGATCATCTTTATAGTTTGCAATAATCGTCCGCGGTGCCCGTGCAGGATTCGTTTTCCATTTATCTGGAATCGTTTGTGAAGCTCCATTTTTCAATAAGACAGGTACAAAGGTTGCCCCAAATTTAGGCTTTAATTTGTCTAATTGAGCTTTTTTACTAAATTTGCCCCCGATTAGCTTATTGTTGGTATTCATACCAACGAAAAATAGATCAGATCGACTCGGTTGAAATCCTTGAATATATTCTCCGTCCATAACCGTTGTTCCAAGTGGATAACGATTGCCTCTAGCATCAGCAAAGCCGCCTGCATTAATGGCCACTGCCGCGCTGTAAGTTTTTGCTGCGGTAAGAGTTGTCATTGTTTCGCCTAGCTTGTCCCCACCCATTACCATCTTCATCGATTCCTTGCTTTTCAGCTTTATCTTAACAACATAAGATTGGAAATTATCATGATTAATATAGAAGAGTTGAGCACGTAATTTCTTCGAATCGATAGTAGCAGAAGGCTTGCCGAGACGAGTTGTTATTTTTTTATCATAAATTGATAATGGTATTTGTTTGCTTGTAGCGATTAATTTCGCGACGGCAGCTATTTCATTATTCATTTTCTCATAAAGCTCGTAGTAATCGTCGATATATTGCATCGTTTCATTCGCAAGATCAACATTTGCAGATAACTGCTCATTAGCTTTAACAGAGAGTTCTTCACGTTGTTGAGAAGATTCGGTTATTGTATGTTTCGGATTAAGATCATCCTGTAAATCGAATTGAAACGAAGTGGCAATCATCCATACAAACAAACCTATGACTGGTGCGGTTACAAATACAAAAGTGCGATTCATCCATTTTACGGCATTCATTATTTCAGTAACTCCAAGCTCTTTTTAAGTTCATTAAGTTGAGTTTTCATCGCATTGAGCTGGGTATAAAGCATATTACTGTTATCTGTACTTGAATCCGCATTGTCTTTTGTAAAGGTTAATAGCTCATTAAGTTGTTCGATTTTAATCTGAAGATCTGATAGTTGGGCAATATAGCTCGTTTCGAGTTGTGCAATTTGCTCATCATAGCTCGTTTGCAGTGTTTTAATTTGTGCTGATGTTTGTTCCTCGATTTGTTGGGTGACTCCTTTTTTGAAATGCTCCATATAGGAATGAGTGGCGTAAAAGCCACCAACAATTAATAGTAGCCATAACATGAGAAAGTTAATAAATGCGAACCGAGATCTTCTTTTTTTGCTGCTTTCTTTACGACGTACTGCTGATACTTCTTCTGCTTGTAATTGTGTCATATCACTTTCACCTCAATAATTAGACGTTAACAACATGAGTAATTGTTGCAACATTATATATTGTAACATTTTGAATTGGTTGATGGTGGTGTATAATGAAAATAGTAAGAGGCATATAATGGAGGTTAAATAAATGAATCAATTAGCTACATTTGCAGGAGGCTGTTTCTGGTGCATGGTTACACCGTTCGATCAAATTCCTGGTGTAATCAAAGTAACATCAGGTTATACAGGTGGTCATACGGAAAATCCAACGTATGAAGAAGTATGCTCAGATACAACGGGTCACATTGAAGCAGTTCAAATAGAATACGATCCAACATTACTTAGCTATGAGAAATTGTTAGAGTTGTACTGGCAACAAATTGATCCAACAGATATTGAAGGGCAGTTTAACGATAAGGGACATTCATATCGTACATTTATTTTCTATCATTCTGACGAGCAACAAGAACTAGCGGAGGCTTCGAAAGCGGAGCTGGCAGCTAGCGGTCGCTTCACAAAACCGATTGTGACAGAGATTGTTGCGGCACAAGATTTCTACTTAGCCGAAGAGCATCATCAGGATTATTACAAGAAAAATCCGTTCCGCTACAAAATGTATGCTAAAGGATCAGGCAGAGAGAGTTTTATTAAACATCACTGGTCTATTAAAAAGAATGAAAGTGAACTAAGAGCACGTCTTACGCCAATTCAGTATGAAGTAACGCAAAACAATGCGACTGAAGCTCCGTTCCGTAATGAGTTCTGGGATCATCAAGGAGAAGGCGTCTATGTTGATATTGTTTCTGGGGAGGCTTTATTTAGCTCTAAAGACAAATTCGACGCGCATTGTGGCTGGCCTAGCTTTACAAAACCACTTGAAAATCAGAATGTACTAGAAGAGGTTGACGTAACGCATGGAATGATTCGGACGGAGGTTCGTTCGAAGGAAGGCGATTCTCACTTAGGTCATGTATTTGAGGATGGACCTGACCCTACTGGAATGCGCTATTGTATCAATTCGGCATCACTTCGGTTTATTCCTAAGGATCAATTAGCGGAAAGTGGATTCGGTCATTACTTGAGTTTATTTCAGTAAAGTATATTTCGGTAAATGACATATTCCAGAATGGGAGATAATGATATGACAGAATCGAATATAAATGGATCAGTTGAACATTGTGAGCAAATTATCGAAGCGATTCAGAGTCGTAGAACGATTGGTAGAGTGAAGCAGGATAGCGTTCCAAAAGCTATTATTGAAAAATTGATTGAGGCTGCAACATGGGCGCCAAGTCATCATAATACGCAGCCATGGAGATTCGTCGTTATGACTGATGAAGGTCGAGCAAAGCTTGGCCAAGGCTATGCAGAAGTATTTACTGCAGTAACAGGTGAAACCGATGAAGAGAAAAGAGCTAAAGAAGCTAAGAAGGCTTTCCGTTCGCCGGTTGTTATTGCGGCAATCTGTTCTCCTTCAGATGATCCGCGAGCAGTAATCGAGGAAGAGTTAGCAGCAGCACAAGCAGCAGTGCAAAATTTATTACTTGCTGCACATGCCTATGGCTTAGGTGCGATTTGGCGTTCTGGGGCACCGATGTATCATGAGGCTATGCACAAACAATTCGATCTGCGCGAAGACGAATCTATTGTTGGATTTATCTATATTGGCTATGCAGATATGGTTCCGCCGGTTGCTACTCGCCGATCTGCTGCAGAAGTTACACAGTGGCTAGGCTAGAAGAAGTTCAAAATTGATAACGAAGAAAGTGCTAACGTAGAGACAAGCGAATGTTTTGAACTTGCACTTACATTATTAATTAGAAATAAGGCTGTTCGTGGTCGACGTCTGTAAGTGACGTTGTTCATGAACAGCCTTTTTATATGGAGAATAGCGAACCGAAGTGAAAAATCTATTGAAAAATTTAGTGCAAAATCTAAAGTTCAAGCTTAGCGACATTGAAATTCTCACTTAGTAGATACCAATTTGTATCCGCAGTAATTCCCAGTTTCCAATAACTAACACCTCTAAGACCGTGTTGTTTCACGAGATTGAATTTGGCTTGAAGACTGCGAGCATCCTCAAACCAGACAATGTGTTGCTTAGCATTTTCATCATAAAAGGAGAAATGAGGAGATTGGGCAGTGACATCATACTCGATGGCTGCTTTTTTCTCGCGTGCAAGTGTAGTTGCAGCTTCTGTACTTAATGCTCGAGCACGCGAGACGCCTTCTTCGTAAGGCAATGTCCACTCGTATCCATACAGCGGAATGCCAAGCATAATTTTGTTAGCTGGAATTTCGGTTAACGCGTAATTAATAACTTTCGACACTTCGTTGAGTGGAGCGACTGCTCGCGGAGGTCCTCCCGTCCAACCCCATTCATAGGTCATAATAATAACAAAATCAAGCACTTCGCCATGAACTTTATAATCATGGGCTTCATACAATACTCCTACCTGATCAGCACTGATTTTGGGAGCAACTGCTGATGATACCAAATAGTTAAATTGATGTAAATGCTTTGTGATGTCTCGCAGAAATTGATTATATAGTTCACGATCTGCAGTTGGAATATATTCAAAATCAATATTTAGCGCTTTGAAGCCACGATCCGTCATTGTATTAGAAACAGTCGTAATAAGATGAGTGTAGGATTGTTGTGTATTGAGCACATGGGAAATAAGTTCGCCACTAAAGCCTTGATCTGAAATATTTGAAATAGCCATCATAGGTGTAACGCCATTAGCAATGGCAACTTCGCGCAGTGCTTCATCGTTAAGCGGTAGCAGTGTACCATCTTCTTGAATATGGTAGCTGAATATGGTGAGATAGGTTAGCTCATTGGCATGATCTGTTACTTCTTTTTGTGCGTTCTCATCGTAACGTTCAATATAACCGTTCACTTCTATCGTTGTTAATTGCGGAGTAGGGATTTTAATAATCTGCCCTGGCTTTATAAGAGCGGGATTACTGATATTATTAGCGTCCGCAATTTCTTGTAGACTTAATCCATATTGGCGAGCAATAGCCCATAATGATTCTCCGCGTGCAACTTTATGAGTTTTACTACTAGATGGAGTAGGGATAATTAATGCTTGACCAACGACAAGGGCATCACTTGGTTGTATATTATTCACTTCAACAAGATGCTCAAGCGGTACGCCATAGGTTCGTGCCAAATTCCACAATGAATCATTCCGCGAAACGGTATGTATTTGCATGCTTTACCTCCCAAAGTTTTTGATAGGAATTAAATGAACATACGATTGAAATATGATCATTTTTCATACGATAATCGCTCGCAAGTGGTGCTACTGTTACTACTTAGTTTATTCACCAACTTAATAAAGCAAAAATGACCCTACGGACGCTACATTCGAGCAATAGTGGAGCTGTAACGCTAAAAATGACCTTACGGACGCGCCATTCGAGCAATAGTGGAGCTGTAACGCTAAAAATGACCCTACGGACGCTACATTCGAGCAATAGTGGAGCTGTAACGCTAAAAATGACCTTACGGACGCGCCATTCGAGCAATAGTGGAGCTGTAACGCTAAAAATGACCCTACGGACGCTACATTCGAGCAATAGTGGAGCTGTAACGCTAAAAATGACCTTACGGACGCGCCATTCGAGTAATAGTGGAGCTGTAACGCTAAAAATGACCCTACGGACGCTACATTCGAGCAATTGTGGAGCTGTAACGCTAAAAATGACCCTACAGACACTACATTCGAGCAATAGTGGCGCTGTAACACCAAAATTGACGCTACGGATGCGACTATCGAGCAATTATGTCCCTCTTAACTTGAAACCTAATTGGTCACAAAAAAGTAACCTTGTTTTTCATCCCTAGACCTATGCCTTAGCGAAGCGAACTAATCGTTCTCCTCTGTTCTAGCGAAGAGAACTAATTGCTAGTGGAGAAGCGATAGCGTTCGTTTTTGTCCTCGGATTTATACCACTATTCCTAATACAATAAATCCGAGGACAACGGCGATCGGAACAGCAATTAGTTTTCGGAGCGATCCCGATCGGAACAGCAATTAGTTCTCGGAGCGATCTCTGATCCCTGATTAGTTCTCGCAGCTTAATATACTCATATATATTCATCTGAAATTGCCTATATTATAAGAAATAGAAATAATTGTAGTTTATGTAGGTTTATTCGTTTCGGAGATTACATTTCATGTTAGATATCAGTGAACTTACGTGAAAAACGTCAATATTTAGCTGTTAACATTTCAATTTGTGTTAGAAAAGCGAACTATAATAATTGATTGATGATTAATGTTCGTATTTTGTTGACAGTATACATAGAGTTAGATAAACTATAAGTGCAAGTGCGAAAGTCGAATGTTTTGACATCACGAAGGTGAGCTAAACGTACAGTTTGTAAAGTAAATTAGGTTAATAAGATAGCTTGTTGAATAACTAATATTATGATTGAGAAATTATGTATATAACTCGTATATGTTTGAGGGAATGGCTCAAACGTTTCTACCCGGAACCAATACTTTCTGGACTACGAACTTATTGAAGCGATTGAATGAAACGGTAAATAGCACTTACCTAGCGAAAATTGGATATGTTAATATTTCTAATGGTGACTAGTGTAACTTTTTATACGTCAATGGAGTTTGCTTTTAACTTCGATCAATTCATAAGCGGAAACATACGTATTAGCTTATTAATTATTATGTCGCTAATATAGTTATGTTTCATCGAAGTCCAGTAGCAATTCTGAAATAGTTTGCTAGTGGACTTTTTGTGTTTTTTGTTTTAATTGTATGTATAAATTGTCATTAAATTCATGTAGAGATTATCATTAGATTGAAGTAAAGATCATTAACTTTATATATAGAAAGTAGGTCATTCGTAATGTCTGCAAAGGTTGGCGTAATCATGGGAAGCAAGTCAGATTGGGCAACAATGAAGCTAGCTTGTGATATTCTGGAAGAGCTTGAAATTCCCTATGAGAAAAAAGTGGTTTCTGCGCATCGTACTCCTGATCTAATGTTTGAATATGCAGAAACTGCTCAGCAACGAGGAATTAAGGTCATTATTGCCGGTGCAGGTGGTGCTGCACATTTACCTGGTATGGTTGCAGCAAAAACGATATTGCCCGTTATTGGTGTTCCAGTGAAATCCTCGAATTTGAGTGGACTAGATTCCTTGCTTTCGATCGTACAAATGCCAGGTGGTATTCCTGTGGCAACGGTAGCGATTGGTAATGCAGGAGCAACGAATGCAGGCCTACTAGCAGCACAGATGCTAGCAACGTCAGATAGCGAATTACAAGTGCGCGTCGCAGCTCGTAGAGAACGCGTGAAGCAAGAAGTGTTAGAAAGTAGTGAAGAGATATGAGTGAGCGTCAAGTGGACGTAACTATTAAGACTATTCTACCTGGCTCTACAATTGGAGTGCTTGGTGGCGGTCAACTGGGACGTATGATTGCGAACGCTGGTAGTGAGCTCGGATATCGCTTTGTAACGCTTGATCCAACAGTTGGTGGACCAATGGGGCAAGTGAGTGAGCAAATTGTTGCGAAATACGACGATGCCAATGCTGCTCGTGAGCTTGCGAAGCGTGCGGATGTCATTACGTATGAATTTGAAAATGTAGATGCTGGTGTAGCGGCTATGTTAATGGAAGAAGCTTATGTCCCGCAAGGAAGCCACTTGCTGTATACGACTCAGCATCGTTTGCGTGAGAAGCGTGCGATCGAGGCTGCTGGTGTACAGGTTGCTCCTTATCGTGAAATTACATCACAAGCTGATTTGGAAGCTGCTGTTGCCGAGTTCGGCGTACCTTGTGTCTTGAAGACAGCTACAGGTGGTTACGATGGCAAAGGTCAATGGGTAATTCGAAGCGAGCAAGAGATTGCTGAAGCATATGAGACATTAGCAAAGGCGAAAACTGAACTAGTATTGGAGAAATTCATCAAATTCCAAAAAGAAATATCAGTTATTGCAGCACGCAGTCCGCAAGGTGAAGTGAAAGTTTTCCCTGCATCTGAAAACATTCATATTAGTAATATTCTTCATCTGTCTATCGTTCCGGCACGCATCGAACCAGCATTACAACAACAAGCTGAGCAACTTGCTATGCAAATTGCGCAAGGACTTGATGCGGTAGGACTAATTGCAGTAGAAATGTTTGTAACCGAGCAAGGTGAGCTTTTCGTTAATGAGCTTGCACCTCGTCCACATAATAGCGGTCATTATACAATGGAAGCATGTCGCACATCACAATTTGAGCAGCATATTCGCTCTGTATGTAACTTACCGCTAGGAGATACGAGCCTAACAACTCCAGTTGTGATGGTCAATGTACTAGGTCAGCATGTTGCATCATTGCTTGAGAGATTTGCAGCACATGATGAGCTTGCCGATCAATTGGCTGTAACAACAAAGCTTCATTTGTATGGGAAAGCTGATGCTGTCCATAACCGTAAAATGGGTCATGTGAACGTATTAGCTCGTAGCGTTGATGATGCAATGCAGTGGATTGAAGCTACTGGCATTTGGACAGAAGAATGGGCAAGTTGGAATAATTAACTTAGATACTGGAAGGGTGTTACTAGAATGTTGGAGCGTTATAGCAGACCAGAGATGAGAGCGATTTGGACAGAACAAAATAAATTCCAAGCTTGGTTAGAAGTAGAACTTTGTGCTTGTGAAGCATGGGTAGAGCTAGGCGTTATCCCAGCTGAAGATGTTGAGGCACTTCGTGCTAAAGCTACTTTTGATGTAGAGCGCATTTATGAGATCGAGCAAGAAACTCGTCACGATGTTATTGCTTTCACGCGTGCCGTATCTGAGACGGTTGGTCCAGAACGCAAATGGGTGCACTACGGTCTAACTTCAACAGACGTTGTTGACACTGCTACAGGCTACTTGCTACTTCAAGCAAATGCCATACTGAGACAAGATATCGAAAACTTTATTGCGATTGTTCGTGAAAAGGCGATTCAATATAAAGATACACCAATGATGGGACGTACGCATGGTGTGCACGCTGAGCCTACAACATTCGGCTTGAAGCTTGCGCTATGGTATGAGGAAATGAAACGTAATCTTGAGCGCTTCGAGCATGCGGCTGATAACGTTCAATACGGTAAAATTTCTGGTGCGGTTGGAACGTATGCTAACATCGATCCATTCGTTGAAGAATTTGTTTGTAAGAAGCTAGGTACTAAGCCAGCTCCTATTTCTACACAAACGCTGCAGCGTGATCGTCATGCTGAATATATGGCAACATTAGCGTTAATTGCAACTTCTCTTGATAAATTCGCAACGGAAATTCGTGCGCTGCAAAAGAGTGAGATCCGTGAAGTTGAGGAAGCTTTCGCAAAAGGTCAAAAAGGATCTTCTGCAATGCCTCACAAACGTAACCCAATTGGTTGTGAAAACATCTCTGGTCTATCTCGTGTCATTCGTGGACATATGCTTACTGCATACGAAAACGTAACGCTATGGCATGAAAGGGATATTTCTCATTCATCAGCAGAGCGTATCATTCTTCCAGATGCAACGATGTTGTTGAATTATATGCTTAATCGACTAGGAAACATAATTAAAAACCTGACGGTGTTCCCTGAAAACATGAAACGTAATATGAGCGCAACGTATGGTGTTCCATTCTCTGGTCGTGTATTAACGAAGTTGATCGACAAAGGTTTCAGTCGTGAGGCTGCTTACGATACCGTTCAACCTCGTGCGATGCAGGCCTGGGAAACAAAAGTACAATTCCGTACTATTATAGAAGAAACAGCTGAGATTACAGCTGTATTATCTCCAGAAGAGTTGGATGATGCGTTTAATCCGCAGTGGCATCTGAAGCACGTGGACACCATCTTCACCCGCTTAGGCTTAGTTCACACGTGATCACGATGAGGATGCTGACGTAGCATAATCGACATCGAATATGAAGCGAACTTGGAAAGTACGGTTCGCGTGTACGTAATCATGTACACTTGCGCTTCCGCCTTTCTCAAGTAGCGCTCCATCTTCTCGGTGCTGACGCGTGAACAGCGCGGAAGTAAAGAGTTGCAAGTATTTCTGGTTTGAGAATGATTTTGATGGCATTATTGTGGGTCGAACAAATTGAACTCATATCTCCGATATGGTGGTTCAATTTGTTCGGACTACTTCTATAGAAAGTCTCAGTTATAAATGATTACTTCTAGGAGGGATCTATGTTAATGACTAAGCAAGTGCAAGCTATTTCTTCAGCGGTTGACTATGTTCGTGCACCTCTTATTTATAAAGGGAAGGTTCGCGAATTGTATGATCTAGGCGAGCATTTCTTGATTGTTGTTACAGACCGTATCTCTGCATTTGACTATGTGCTTGATCCTGCGGTTCCTGACAAAGGGAATGTGTTGAACTCACTTTCTGCCTATTGGTTTGCAATAACTGAAAATGTCATTGCTAATCATGTTGTTCATACGGATGTATATAAGCTAGGCGACATTGTTACTGATCCTGAATTGCTGAAAAATCGTATTATGGTGTCTCGTAAAGCTGAACGTATCGATATGGAATGTATCGTTCGCGGCTATATTACGGGCGGCGGCTGGAGACAATACCAGGAATCAGGTGGTATTAACGGAGAATCGTTACCAGGTGGCTTACGTAAAAATGAGAAGCTTGCTGAGCCGATCTTCACACCTTCAGCGAAAAATGATATCGGTCATGATGAAGATATTTCATTTGCTGAGATGAGTAAGCGTATTGGTAAGGAACTTGCTGAGGCATTGCGCGAGCATAGTATTACACTCTATAACTTCGCCCAAGCGTATTGCTTGGATAAGGGGATCATCCTTGTAGATTGTAAATTCGAATTTGGCATTATCGATGGCGAGATTATTTTAATTGATGAAATCTTCACGCCAGACTCTGCTCGTTTCTGGGCACAAGATAAATTCGCTTATGATATTGAAATTGAGAGTATGGACAAAGAGCCCGTTCGTGCTTATCTATTAAGCTCTGACTGGGATCGAGATAGTAAACCAGCGCCCCTCCCAGATCATGTTGTTGAAGAGACTGCGGCGCGTTATCGTAATATTTATACTTCTATTACGGATCAGCAATTAAGCTAAATTAATCTAAATATAAACAATATGGACTATACTGCCGCACATACTTATTGCTTATATGCAGCCCCGCGAGTAGTAAACTCAAAGTCCCTAGGAGGATATTATGAAGGCAACTGTTTACGTAACGATTAAAGAGAATGTACTAGATCCACAAGGGACTGCTGTGCAAGGCGCACTTCACTCAATGGGATTCAATGAAGTTGGGAAAGTGCGTATTGGAAAGTATTTGGAAGTTAATCTTGATACTACTGATCGTGCAGAGGCTGAAGCTCGCCTTAAAGTTATGTGTGAAAAGCTATTAGCTAACACTGTTGTTGAAGACTACCGATTTGAACTGGAGGACTAATGTTATGAAGTTTGCTGTACTTGTATTTCCAGGCTCTAACTGTGATATCGACTGCTACAAGGCTGTTGAGCAAGCCATTGGTCAAGAAGTAGATTATGTATGGCATACAGCGACGGACTTGTCCGCTTATGACTGTATTCTAGTACCAGGTGGATTCTCTTATGGAGATTATCTTCGTTGTGGTGCAATTGCACGCTTTGCTAATGTTATGAATGAAGTTCAAAAAGCTGCTGATGCAGGTAAATATATTTTAGGGATTTGCAATGGTTTCCAAATTCTTACGGAAGCTAACTTGCTACCAGGCGCATTAATTCGTAACAATGGTTTGAAATTCCGTTGTCACCAAACGCCGCTTGAAGTTGTGAATAACAAAACACCATTTACAACAGATTATGCACAAGGCGAAATTATTAATATTCCAATTGCACATGGTGAAGGTAACTACTTCTGCGACGATGAAACATTAGCAGAATTGAATGCCAATAATCAAATCGTATTCCGCTATGCAGATGACACTAACCCGAATGGTTCTATGGATAATATTGCAGGAATTAGTAATAAAGCAGGTAACATAGTAGGAATGATGCCTCACCCTGAGCGCGCAGTTAGCGAAATCTTAGGTTCTGCAGACGGCAAACGTATGTTTACATCGATTTTGAATGCATGGAGGGAACAACATGGCACAGCAATTAACGGCTAAGGAACCAACCGTAGAACAAATCGCGGAGCAAAAAATCTATCAACAATTCGGCGTATCAGATTCTGAATTTGATCTAATCTGTGGCTTCCTTGGACGCAAGCCCAACTATACAGAAATTGGTGTATTCAGTGTTATGTGGTCTGAGCACTGTGCTTACAAAAGCTCTAAGCCAATTCTGAAAAAATTCCCGATTACTGGACCAAAAGTTCTTATGGGTCCTGGTGAAGGTGCTGGTATCGTCGATATCGGTGACAACCAAGCAGTCGTATTCAAAATTGAATCACATAACCATCCATCTGCAGTCGAGCCTTTCCAAGGTGCTGCAACGGGTGTTGGTGGTATCCTTCGTGATATTTTCTCGATGGGTGCTCGTCCAATTGCACTGCTTAACAGTCTTCGCTTTGGTAGCCTAGAAAATGAACGCGTGAAGTACTTGTTCGAGAACGTTGTTAGCGGTATTGCTGGCTACGGTAACTGTATCGGTGTTCCGACCGTTGGCGGCGAAGTTAACTTTGATGAAAGCTACGAAGGTAACCCACTTGTTAACGCGATGTGCGTTGGGTTAATCGATCATGATAAAATTCAAACTGGTGTTGCAAAAGGTGTAGGTAACCCGGTATTCTATGTTGGTCCTGCAACGGGTCGTGATGGTATTCACGGTGCAACGTTCTCTTCTGTTGAACTATCTGAAGAATCAGAGCAAAACCGTACTGCTGTTCAAGTTGGCGATCCGTTTATGGAAAAGCTAGTTATGGAAGCTACGCTTGAGCTAATCAACTCAGGTATCGTACTAGGTATTCAAGATATGGGTGCTGCTGGACTTACATGCTCAAGTGCTGAGATGGCATCTAAAGCAGGTAACGGTCTTGAGTTATATCTTGATGAAGTTCCACAACGTGAAACAGATATGACACCATATGAAATGATGCTATCTGAATCTCAAGAGCGTATGCTATTCGTTATTGAACCAAAACATGAAGCACAAGCGAAAGAAATTTTCGAGCGTTGGGGTATTATTTGTGCGAAGGTTGGTAAAGTAACGGATGATGGACGTCTTCGTCTTATTCATAAAGGTAAAGAAGTAGCCGATATGCCTGTACAAGCACTAGTTGATGAGTGTCCTGTATACAATAAGCCATCTTCTGAGCCAGCATATTATCGTGAATTTGCTAATGTAGATGCAGCAGACTTTGCTGAGCTTACAGATTTGAACGGAACACTAGAAGAGATTCTTGCATCTCCAACTGTAGCAAGCAAAGAGTGGGTTTATAACCAATATGATTATATGGTTCGTACAGCGACTGCCGTTCAACCAGGTTCTGATGCAGCTGTCGTATTAGTTGACGGTACTCGCAAAGCACTTGCAATGACGACAGACTGTAATAGCCGTTATGTATATCTTGATCCAGAAATGGGCGGACGTATTGCCGTATCTGAAGCGGCGCGTAACATCGTATGTTCTGGTGCTGAGCCACTGGCGATTACAGATAACTTGAACTTTGGTTCTCCAGATAAACCAGAAGTATTCTGGCAACTTGAGAAATCTGCTGATGGTATTAGTGAAGCTTGTGTAGCACTAGAAACTCCAGTTATCGGTGGTAACGTAAGCTTGTACAATGAAAATAATAAAGGTGCAATCTACCCTACACCAGTTATCGGTATGGTAGGTCTTGTACACGACATAGATCATATTACGACTCAAGGTTTCAAATCAGAAGGTGATATTATCGTCCTTCTTGGTGAAACGAAGCCAGAGTTTGGTGGTTCTGAGCTGCAATATGTGAAAAATGGTGCTCCATCCGGACGCCCGCCAGAACTTGACCTAGCTGTTGAGAAAAATGTTCAACAAGCCGTATTAACTGCCATCCAAGCTGGTTTTGTTGCTTCTGCACATGACTTGTCTGAAGGTGGTATTGCAACGGCAATCGTAGAAAGCTGCATTAGTGGTAACATCGGAGCAAACGTTGCTACGACGACTAGTCTACGTACTGATCATTATCTATTCAGTGAGTCTCAATCTCGTATTCTATTGTCTGCTACACCAGCAAAAGCTGATGAGTTACTTGCTCATTTAGTAGCAAAAGGTGTTGCTCATGCTGTAATCGGTACGGTTGGCGGCAACGATCTAAATATTTCTGTTAATGACAAAGCTGCAATTAATGGTCCAGTCGCTAAATTCGCGAGAGTGTGGAAGGAAGCGATCCCATGTCTAATGAAGTAAAAGACTTACAACTTTGGACGGGTGATCATTATAACGAAGGTATCGGTCGTGATGATATCTTCGATAAGCTAAGAGAAGAGTGCGGTGTGTTCGGAGTTTTCGGGCACCCCGACGCTGCTGGCGTATCGTATTATGGTTTGCATGCTCTTCAGCATCGTGGAGAAGAAAGTGCAGGCATTTGTACAGTCGACGTTAGCGACAATAATCAATTTAATTACCACCGTGAGATGGGTCTTGTAAAGGAAGTATTTACGCAAGATATTCTTTCAAAGCTGAAGGGGGAGCGTGCGATTGGACATGTACGTTACTCGACAGCAGGGGAAAGCAGATTGGCAAATGCACAGCCGCTAATTTTCAAGTACCGTGACGGCGATCTTGCGGTTGCTACGAACGGTAATATTGTTAATGCTCCTGAAATTCGTAAAGAGTTAGAAATGAGTGGTTCAATTTTTCAAACTTCAAGTGATACAGAAGTTATCGCTCATTTAATTGCTCGTTCATCGAAGGATTTTGTGGAAGCAGCTCGTGATGCACTAGCACGTCTAGTTGGCGGTTTTGCTTTCTTAATTATGACGAACAACAAGATGATTGCAGCATCAGATCCACATGGTTTGCGTCCATTAGCTATGGCAACGCTTGGTGAGGGCTATGCGTTCTCATCTGAAACTTGCGGCTTTGAAGCTGTTGGTGCCGTGTATGTACGTGATGTACAGCCTGGTGAAATGATCATTATTGATGAACATGGCGTTAGCTACGAACGTTATGATGCTGGTGAGTCTCGCCGTGCTATTTGTGCGATGGAGTATATATACTTCGCAAGACCGGATAGTGATATTAACGAAATTAACATTCATGCCGCTCGTAAACGTATGGGGAAGCGTCTTGCAACAGAATCTTTTGTAGATGCGGATATTGTGACAGGTGTGCCTGACTCCAGTATTTCAGCTGCGATTGGTTATGCAGAGCAAACAGGTATTCCATATGAGCTAGGTTTGATCAAAAATAAATATACAGGTCGTACTTTCATCCAACCTTCACAGGAACTTCGTGAAAAAGGGGTTAAGATGAAGCTTTCGGCTGTTCGTAAAGTAGTAGAAGGTAAACGAGTAGTTATGATTGATGATTCGATCGTTCGTGGAACAACTTCGTTACGTATCGTCAACTTGTTACGTGAAGCTGGTGCTACTGAAGTGCATGTCAGAATTACTTCACCACCATTCAAAAATCCTTGCTACTATGGTATTGATACGCCTAATCGCGATGAATTGATCGCATCATATCGCAGTGTTGAGGAAATTCGTCAACAGATTAATGCAGATTCACTAACCTTCTTATCTGATGAAGGTTTGATGGAAGCTGTTGGCGGTCATGATGGAAAGTATAAGCATGGTATGTGTATGGGATGCTTTGATAATGATTATCCAACTGAAGTAGATGAAACATCCGATAAAAGCTGCAGCTGTTAGAAGTGGGTTAAAAAGCGGACTTTGATAACGATGATTGACTAATGTAGCGTATTCGACATCGCATCTGAAGCGAACTTGGAAAGTACGGTTCGAATGTACCAATAACGTACACTTGCGCTTCCGCCTTTCTCAAGTAGCACTTCATCTTCTCGATTCTGAAAGCCCACTTTTTGAACCATCATTATACAGAGGAAGTTCAAAAAGTGGGCTTTTGATAATGAAGATTACGCTAATATAGAAGTGTTTTATGAAGTGGAAAAAGGTATATGCTTTCGAAGTGATTTTTCGTTTACGAGAGGTTACTTCAGGAAGTTAACGAAAAAGGTTTATGCTTTCGATGTAATTTTTTCATTTGCAGGAAGTATATCGAGAAGTTATGAAAAATGGTTTATGCTTTCGAAGTGACTTTTCATTAGCGAGAAGTAACTTCGAGAAGATAATGAAAAGTGGTTTATGCTATCGAAGTAATTTTTTGTTTACGAGAAGTTATTTCGAGAAGTTAACGAAAAATTTTAGGAGTTGACATTAATGTCAGAAGCGTACAAAAAAGCTGGCGTCGATATTGCGGCGGGTAATGAAGCAGTAGAACGTATGAAGAAGCATGTAAAACGTACTTTCCGTCCAGAGGTTATGGCTGATCTTGGTGGATTCGGAGGCTTGTTCAGCTTGAACAAGGAAAAGTATGAAGAGCCAGTATTGGTTTCTGGTACTGATGGTGTTGGTACAAAGCTGATGCTTGCATTCGCAATGGACAAACATGATACGATCGGTATTGATGCTGTAGCAATGTGCGTAAACGATATTATTGTGCAAGGTGCTGAGCCTTTATTCTTCCTTGACTATCTTGCTTGCGGCAAAGTAGTACCTGAGAAGATCGAAGCAATCGTTGCTGGTATTTCTGAAGGATGTGTACAATCTGGTTGTGCGCTAATCGGTGGTGAAACTGCTGAGATGCCTGGTATGTATTCAGAGGATGAATATGATATTGCTGGATTTACGGTTGGTATCGTTGATCGTGCGAAGATGATAGATGGTTCTACCATTGCTCCTGGAGATGTTGTGCTAGGCTTCGCTTCAAGCGGTATTCATAGTAATGGCTTCTCGCTTGTGCGCCGTCTACTGCTTGAAGAAGTAGGTTATTCTCTGCAAGATGAGCTTGCTGAATTAGGTGGAGCTAAGCTTGGAGACGTTCTACTAGAGCCAACGAAAATTTATGTGAAATCAGCTTTGAAATTAATCGAGCAAGTGAATGTGAAAGGTATGGCTCACATTACTGGCGGCGGATTTATTGAAAATATTCCACGCGTATTACCAGAAGGTGTTAATGTTGATGTGAACTATGGTTCATGGCCAATTTTACCAATCTTCGAATTAATGCAACAAAAAGGAAATGTTACGAATCGTGACATGTTCACAACATTTAATATGGGCATTGGACTTGTTGTGGTTGTTCCAGCTGAGCAAGCCGAAGAAGCAATTCGTATTGCTAATGAGTTAGGTGAGCAAGCCTACGCTATTGGAACGGTAACGGAAGGTAACCGCATCGTAACGTTTACTGGAGCAGAAGTGTAATGACATTACGTATCGCTGTATTTGCATCAGGTCAAGGCTCGAACTTTCAAGCTATTGTGGATGCAGTACGGGAGAAGAAGCTCGATGCATCCATCGAGCTTCTTGTTTGTGATAAGCCACTAGCTCCTGTTGTTGCACGTGCAGAGCAAGCGGGAGTAGAAGCATTTGTATTCAAGCCCAAGAATTATGCTTCTCGTGAGGCTTATGAACAGGAAATATTAGCAATTATGCAACAAAAGCAGGTTGATCTTGTTGTACTTGCTGGTTATATGAGAATTATTACGTCTGTGCTAGTTGAACCCTATTATGGACGTATGCTTAATGTGCATCCGTCGATGCTACCAAGCTTCCCCGGTGTTAACGCATTAGGGCAAGCGCTAGACTACGGAGTGAAAGTAACAGGAGTTACGGTTCACTATGTAGATGGCGGCTTAGATAGTGGTCCAATCGTTGCTCAGCGCGCAGTAGCCATTGAAGACGGCGATACTGAAGAAAGTCTTGCAGCTCGTATTCATATGATTGAGCAAGAGTTGTATCCGCAGGTTATTCAATGGACAGCGGAAGGTAGAGTACAGATAGAAGGCAGACATGTAACAATTTGCTCTAATTAGTGACTAGCGTGCGAATCGCACCGGAATAAAGTAGCAATTTGCTCTAATTAGTGGCTAGCGTGCAATTATCGTCGGAATAAAGTAACATTTTACTCTAATTAGTGACTAGCGTGCAATTATCGTCGGAATAAAGTAACATTTTACTCTAATTAGTGACTATCGTGCGAATAGCACCGGAATAAAGTAGCAATTTGCTCTAATTAGTGGCTAGCGTGCAATTATCGTCAGAATAAAGTAGCAATTTGCTCTAATTAGTGCCTAGCGTGCAATTATCGTCAGAATAAAGTAACAATTTGCTCTAATTAGTGGCTAGCGTGCAATTATCGTCAGAATAAAGTAACAATTTGCTCTAATTAGTGGCTAGCGTGCAATTATCGTCGGAATAAAGTAACAATTTACTCTAATTAGTGGCTAGCGTGCAATTACCGTCAGAATAAAGTAACAATTTGCTCTAATTAGTGGCTAGCGTGCAATTACCGTCAGAATAAAGTAACAATTTGCTCTAATTAGTGGCTAGCGTGCAATTATCGTCAGAATAAAGTAACATTTTACTCTAATTAGTGACAAGTATGCAATTATCTTCGGTATAAAGCAACTTTATATTTACAGGAAGTAAATTATGAAGACAATGAATAATGGATTATGCTTTCGAAGTAACTTTTTATTAACAGGAAGCTACATCGGGAAGCTATAAAAAGTTTGTAGGAGGAATAAATAGTGGCAATTCGTAGAGCGTTAATTAGTGTATCTGACAAAACAGGAATCGTTGAGTTCTCAAGAGCTTTGACTGAGCAAGGTGTTGAAATTATTTCTACAGGTGGTACTTTCAATTTGCTACAAAAAGAAGGGGTACCTGTAATTGGTATTTCTGATGTTACTGGTTTCCCTGAAATTTTGGATGGACGTGTAAAAACTTTGCACCCAGCAGTTCATAGTGGTTTGTTAGCTGTTCGTGATAGTGAAGAGCATCAACAAGCTATGAAAGATCTAGGACTTGATTATATCGATCTAGTAGTAGTTAATTTGTATCCTTTCAAAGAAACGATTGCAAAACCAGATGTATCTTATGAAGATGCGATTGAAAACATCGATATTGGTGGACCGACGATGCTTCGTTCTGCTGCGAAAAACCATGCTTTCGTTACCGTTGTTGTTGATGCTGCTGACTATGCAGGAATCGTTGAAGAGCTTAAAGCCGAAGGCGTTACTACATTAGCAACTCGTAAACGTCTTGCTGCTAAAGTATTCCGTCACACTGCAGCATACGATTCTCTAATCTCTGATTACTTGTCTAAGCTTCAAGGTGATCCACTACCTGAAACCTATACAGTAACATATGAGAAGGTTCAAGATTTGCGCTATGGTGAGAACCCTCATCAAAAAGCAGCGTTCTATAAAAAGCCGCTGGCGGCTAGTGGAAACATTACAACTGCTGAGCAGCTACATGGTAAAGAGCTTTCTTACAATAATATTAATGATGCGAACGCAGCACTTGCAATTTTGAAAGAATTTGAAGAGCCTGCAGTTGTTGCCGTTAAGCATATGAATCCATGTGGAGTAGGTATCGGAGCAGATATTCATCAAGCTTACCAAAAAGCTTATGCAGCTGATTCAACATCTATTTTTGGTGGTATTGTTGCTGCTAACCGTACGATTGGTGCGGAAACTGCTGAACTTCTAGGAAGCATCTTCCTTGAAATCATTATTGCTCCGGACTTTACTGCGGAAGCACTTGAAATATTGACTAAGAAGAAAAATATTCGTCTTATGAAGCTAGGTGAATTCCAAGCAGCTGGCGAGCGTCAAGCTGATTGGGTAGTAACATCAGTAGATGGCGGTATGTTAGTTCAAGAGAGTGATGTTCATAATATTAAAATTGAAGATCTTCAAGTAGTAACTGATCGTCAGCCTACTGAAGAAGAAATGAAACAACTGCTATTCGGATGGAAAGTTGTTAAACATGTGAAATCTAATGCTATTCTACTTGCCAAAGATGATATGACGATCGGCGTTGGTGCAGGTCAGATGAATCGTGTTGGTGCTGCTCGTATTGCGATTGAGCAAGCTGCTGAAAATGTTCAAGGAGCAATTCTTGCATCAGATGCATTCTTCCCGATGGGTGATACTGTCGAGCTTGCAGCAAAAGCTGGTATTACAGCAATTATTCAACCAGGTGGATCAATTAAAGACGAAGAGTCTATTGCAGTGGCAAATGCGAATAACATTGCGATGGTATTTACAAGCGTTCGTCATTTCAAACATTAATTTGAATATGAAGGGAGACTCTTTGCATTGAACATTTTAGTTATTGGTAGCGGTGGTCGTGAACATACGATCGTATGGTCATTGAACAAAAGTGATAAAGTTAGCAAGCTATATTGTGCTCCAGGTAATGCTGGTATTGCTCAAATTGCTGAGTGCGTACCGATCGGTGTATTCCAATTTGACGAGCTGGTTGCCTTTGCTAAGGATGCAAGCATTGATCTTGTGTTTGTCGGTCCAGATGATCCGTTAGCACAAGGTATTGTCGACGCTTTTGAAGCTGCGGGTATTCCTGCTTTTGGTCCTAATAAAGCAGCAGCTGAAATCGAAGGTAGCAAAATCTTTATGAAGGATCTACTGAAAAAATACAATATCCCAACAGCTAAGTACGAGACATTTACAGACTTTGAGTCTGCTCTAACTTATTTGAAAGCACAAGAAGTTCCAATCGTTATTAAAGCGGATGGTCTTGCCGCTGGTAAAGGTGTTACAGTAGCAGCTACTCTTGAAGAGGCTGAAGAAGCACTTCGCTCCATTATGGTTGAGAAAGTATTTGGCGATGCTGGCAATCATGTTGTTATCGAAGAATTTCTAGCTGGTCAAGAAATGTCTATTTTAGCATTTGTTGATGGCGAGACAGTTAAGTCAATGGTTCCTGCGCAGGATCATAAGCAGATTTTTGACGGAGATAAAGGTCCGAATACTGGCGGTATGGGTACGTATACGCCACTTCCACATATCGATCAACATATTATTGATGAAGCGATTGAGAATATTATTATTCCAACTGCAAAAGCAATGGTAAGCGAAGGTCGTCCATTCCGTGGTGTACTATTTGCCGGATTGATGATTACGAAGGATGGTCCGAAAACGATCGAGTTTAACGCTCGTATGGGTGATCCAGAAACTCAAGTTGTATTGCCTCGTCTGAAGACTGATCTACTAGAAATCGTGCTAGCTGCTATGAACGGAACGTTAGCTGAGCTTGAAATCGAGTGGAATGATGATGCAGCGGTATGCGTAGTTATTGCTTCTGAAGGCTATCCAGCAGCTTATCCGAAAGGAAAAGTAATTACTGGTCTTGAAGCAGCAGAAGCGAAGGGCGCTCTAGTATTCCATGCTGGAACAGCGATGCAGGATGGTCAATTCGTAACGAATGGCGGCCGTGTTCTTGGTGTTGTAGGCTTAGGAGAGAATATAGCAGCTGCGCGGGCGCATGCATATGATGCTATAGCTAGCATTCAGTTTGATGGGATGCAAAGCCGCACTGATATCGCGATGAAAGCTTTAGTTTAAGAGGAAGTTCAAAAAGCAGACTTTGATAACGATGATTGCTTCGTAGCTTATT
Source organism: Paenibacillus sp. Y951 (assembly GCF_056786395.1). NCBI lineage: Bacteria > Bacillati > Bacillota > Bacilli > Caryophanales > Paenibacillaceae > Paenibacillus > Paenibacillus sp. Y951. Next base: position 47,900 of record NZ_JBXCIY010000021.1, read on the forward strand.
CGACATCGAATATGAAGCGAACTTGGAAAGTCAAGCATAAGCTTCCGATGTATGTTTCTTGCAGAAACATTGTAGGGCCGCGTGTACCAAACACGTACACTTGCGCTTCCGCTTTTCTCAAGTAGCGCTTCATCTTCTCGGCTTTCGAAAGCCCGCTGTTACTTTCATCATGAAAGTAACAGCGGACTTTTTGTTTCCCAATTGATAGAATTCCACTCAAATCTATCAATAAAGTGGAAATACCTATTCAAGTTGTTAACAATAAAAGAACAATAATTTAGTAGTCGGTTTTCATATAAAGATTAATATTTTCTCATAATTATATGCTATACTATGTGATAGAGATTAGATACTACATGAAATTGAATGAAATACTATTAAATAGAGGATGAGCAATATGAGACGAAATAACTTCTATTTCAAGTCATTTCAACTCGTTATCTTATCTGTATTGCTAATTATGATGTCTGCTTGTTCATACTTTCCAGATATAGCTCCAATTGATCAGAATGATAGTGAGGAACGTCCTCCTGTTCATGTAGAAGGCTATCCAGTAGCGACCTTTTTTCCAGACCTTAACATAGATTTTGAGGAAGAAAAAATTGTTACGGAGCACGCTACTCCTCCTGTGAAAGAAGAGATTAATGAAGGAGATCAAAAATCGATGCAAATAGCACTTACATTTGATGACGGACCAGATTTGAAATACACTCCGCGAATATTAGATATATTGAAAGAGAAAAATATAAAGGCTACTTTTTTTGTTGTTGGCATTCAAGTTAATAAGTATCCTGAAGTTTTGCAACGAATGGAAGATGAAGGCCATATGATCGGGAATCATTCTTATTCACATCCTAGTTTTACCAAGTTAACGACAGAGCAATTGAAGCAAGAGATTGATCAGACCGATGAAAAAATCCAAGAAGTGATTGGTTATACACCTGAAATTGTAAGACCGCCTTATGGGGCTATTAACGATGAGGTTAGAGCAAATTTGGAGTCTTACGGCAAACAGGTTATTATCTGGAATATTGATCCGCGCGATTGGGATGGTAATTCCGTTGAGGATATGCTAGATAATATTTTGACTAATGCTCGCGATGGCGGTAATATATTACTTCATTCCTTTGGAAGTAAGCATGTTGAGAACACAGTAAAACTATTGCCAACAGCTATCGATAGATTAGCGGAGTTAGGATACATATTTGTAACTATTGATGAATTGTAATGATAGAGTATGTAATATACAAATGATATTGCTAGAGTATGCAATAGTGAATTGATTCATAGTTGAATAGTAAAGCTAGATGCGGCATACATGCTCTTACTTAAGAACATGTATGCCCTTGCCTTATTGACAGGAGAAACGCATAATGATATTCTATATACATAATTCATAGTAAACAGGTCGGAATAATATGTATATGAAGAAGGTATACAAAAATTGAGGGGAGGTAATGGCGGTGGAAAAACAATTAACGATTCATCATGGAGAACTTAGTCTTGCTGCGACTTTACATTATCCTATCCGTAATTCAGATGAGGCTGCAGATCAAGGAAAGAAGCAAGTCATTGTAATATGCCATGGCTTTGTGGGGAATCGGATTGGTGTAGACAGGCTATTTGTGAAGACAGCTAGAGCGTTAGCAAAGCAAGGTAATTATGTGATGCGCTTTGATTATGCAGGATGTGGTGAAAGTGAGGGAGACTATGGTCAGCTAGGATTTGACTCGATGATTGAGCAGACTAGAACAGTTCTTGATTATGTTACTAGCTTAGATTGTATTGACCCCACTAGAATCACTTTAATCGGGCATAGCTTAGGTGGCGCCGTTGCACTTATGACATCAGTCAAGGATAAGCGTGTTAAACGTCTTATATTATGGTCAGCAGTAGGCTATCCATTCAATGATATTATACGCATCGTTGGGAGACAGAGTTTTGACGAAGCACATACAATGGGAACTACCGACCATCTTGGTTACTCGTTGTCACCTGTATTCTTTGATTCATTAATGGAGCATCAGCCGTTTCAGGCAGCAACTCGCTTTGCTGGCGATGTATTAGTTGTTCACGGAACAAGTGACGATACCATACCAGCAGATTATTGCTCCTTGTATCAGAAGGTATTTTGGACGCGCGGAGATGGAAGTTGCGATAAGGAAATTGTTTTCCAAGCTAACCACACTTATTCAAGTCACCGACATCAGCAAGAAGTTATTGAAGTAACGAGCAAGTGGCTAAACAAATTAGAAGACCAGAAGCTCCAATGGCTGAACTGGTCTATTTAGAAGTAGATGTTATTGAATCTCTCGTTTATATTTTCCATTACTTGAAATGATAATATTAACTTTTAGACTTTCTATAGAATTTTCGTTCAAAATAAACTCTTGTCCTCTGTCAGTCATAGAGATCCATTGTTTAGGATATTTCAATCTGAAATGGTGCATAAGACTATATAAATCTAATTCATTTTCAAGACCAAGTTTGTAAATGTTTAATATTTCTTTTTTAATTTTATCCTCTGCGAGCTTTACTAGCTCTTCATAAGTAATTTCTTCAATATATTCGGGCATGCTCGCTTGATAGCTAGCTGTTATATTGAATTTAACTTGTCCATTTTGAATGGAGGGCTTAATTTTAATATGAGATTGAAAAATGCTAAGGTTAGCATAAATGACCTCTTCATCTTCGACCGCCATCGAAATACGTTTGAAAGATTCGTCTAGCCATTGAATCCCGGTTAATTGTTCATGACTAAATAGACTTTTTTTACCGGCAGGAGATTCGAAATATGCACCAGTAATCTTCAGTAATTCCAACGGATTTTCAGAATTACTCCACTGAGAATTATCAATACCGATACAAGGGATATAAATAGTACGATCATGTTCATCGCTATCGACAATAAATTTGAACATTATCACTGGTGGAAAGATTGAGTTTTGTCGATAGTTGTTTTGTGGATGATGAAGAATTGAGAACAGCGATGTCATGTCGAAAAAAGAAGTTGTAGCTAATATTTGATCAACTGGAGTTTCAGTAACATAGAGCCACGTATTGTATCGTGTACTTGGAGAACGATATAACCGCTCGACAATGGGTGGACCTAACACTTCCATTGCCTTCACATCGATAACGACAGCTCCCATATGTCCCCATTCTACATGAGCTTGTGCTGTACTATAGAGATCAAATACAGCTTGATTGATCGTTTTCCCTCTACCTTTCCCAACAAAGGTTGATTTTTCTGGAGAAATTCTTGATCCTCCTTCAGAGCGAGAAAGATTGTTGAAATCAAGCACTTGTGCGTATACGGTAAATTCTTCATCCTTATAATCGACTCCTAATGCTGAAACATATAGCTGGTCTTCAATATTGACGGAGCTCCAGCAACCAGTTAATGGTAAGATTAAGGTGCATATCATTATTACTTTTAATGGTAATGTACTTTTCAAAAAATACATTGTTATTCATCCTTTTTTGGTTTTTGAGTATGGAGGAAGCCGGGTCTTTGCTTCATCCAGCGCATAGGAATTTCAAAAATCGCCGGTATCAATCCGCGTACATCTAATGGTGATAAAGGTGCCAAGTAGGGTACACCAAAAGATCGGATCGTCGACAAATATAAGCAGAACAAAATAATTGATAAAATAAACCCGTATATCCCAAGAAATGTTCCGAATAGAAACGAGAAAAATCTCAACATTACGACCGTACTGCTTATCGATTGATTAACAAGCGTTGCACTAGCTACAACGGTAATAGCAGTGATGACGATGATAATAGGTGAAACAAGCCCGGCTCGTATAGCAGCATCCCCAATAATTAGTCCTCCAACTACAGTTAATGTTTGGCCAATTGAACTAGGGAGACGAATTCCCGCCTCGCGCAGTAACTCCATCAAAGACATAATAATGATCATTTCTAGGCCTGTATCCAAAGGCAGTCCATACCTTGAAGTAGAAATAGTAGCAAGCAACGAAAATGGTATTTGGTCAGGATGAAATGTTGTAATTGCAACATAGAACGATGGGAGGAAAATAGTCGAAAATAATGCTAGTAACCGTAATAAGCGGCCAATATTTGAAGAGAGAAGTGGAAAATAGCTATCCTCAGGAGACTTCAATAACAGCAGGAAATTTGCAGGGGCTATAATTGCTGTTGGATTGTTATCTAATATAAGGGCAAATCTTCCATTAAGCAAACTATCAGCTACAAAATCCGGCCTAGCTGAGTAGTCCACTGTCGGAAAAACTGCAAACGATTGTTCAGAAATAAGCTCCTCCAAATCACCAGTTGTAACAACTTGATCGACGTGAATAGCTTCTAATTTGGTTCTTATATTCTCGATCGTTTCAGGATTGGCAATATCGTCGATATACATTAATGCGAGTTTAGTCGATGTTCTTGTCCCTAAAGTAAACGTTTCACAGGCGAGATGTTGACTACGAATTCTACGCCGAATAAGAGCAACGTTTGAACTAATATCTTCAATTAGGCCATCACGGGGTCCTCGAATTGAAGGTTCTGAAGCAGAGTCCTCCGTTGATCGAGTAGGGAAATTAGATATATTGATGGTCCAAATAGCTTGTAGATCAGGGACGATAAACATTAAGTTCCCTTCAAACAATAAAGCCGAAAATTGATTTAGAGTAATCGGCCTATCAGGGAGACTAATATCCGACCAATTCAATAATGTAACTTGTTGCAAAGAAGATATACTTTCGAATTTTGATTTTTCATAGATAAGATTTAGCTCTGGAAAGATGGTCTCACTAAGCATTGAATTGTTAATGACAACATCAGAAAATACGATAAATACTTGCTTACTATTTTTAGCTTTTCCAGTTGATTGATCGTATCTAGATTGAGAATAGGGTCCCTCTTTAGTTGTTGATTCATCACCATATGTTTTATTCAATATGACGACATCTTTACAAAGCTTGAAATAATTCTTTAACGCTTCTTCTGTAAGTTCAACTAGTTGCTCCTTCATTATTACGTCGCTCCTTTGCACGAATGATATATATAGAAATACCAATAAGAAGGGTAAAGAGTACTACAAAAATGAATAATGCTGGAAAGTAAATATGCTGTAGCAAATTCAGCATGATTTCCTCTCGCCATGGCAAATACATTAGTGCAATCATTGTAGCTCCTATTAAGCAGAGTAATAATAGGCGAAAGTTCTTCTTTCGAATTTGAAATAAGTCGACTAATAAGTACATCGAAATTGATATACGCACAATTGAGCCAGACAACCATTGATAAATAGAAAGAAAATCAACATGTTGCAGAAATTGACCTAGTGATAAAATCCTCCATTGATCGAATGCTGTATGTCTTTGCTTAGTTGCTTCGTCAGGACCAAATTCAGTAATAGCTCCTGTTAATGGTCCCATAACCATAACTAGTAATAATAGTGCGAGTAAGATCGTCTGCCACCATTTAATCTTTTGTTTAATGTGGTGAGAATAGAGCATGATGACCCAAATTTCCATTAAAGCTGAGATAACGTATAGACTTCCGCTTATTGCTGGAGTAATACCTTTGTCAAAGATGGGGAATAGCAAGTCCCAATCTTTATACTTTGTATTTGAAAAGGCAACAAAATATCCTAGAAAAATAACGACCGGTAATAACAACGAAGCAAGAATGGCGATCGATTGTAGACCATAATAGGCTGCCAAAACGCAAATAACGGTTGCAACCAAACTAATAACGAAGTAAGGTGTCTGAATCATATATGTAGATACTGTCCACATCATCGTATCCAGCAGGCTGTAAAAGCCTGCAAAAAATAATATACAAGCTAATATTATTTTCACGATCCAGCTTACGAAACCGCCCCAATGCTGCTTGCTCCAATCTAGAAAGGATTGACCATTTAATTGCTTAATAAAATAATTATAGATTAGAAGCCAACCTATAAAAAAAGGAGCGGCAATAAGGACTGAAATCCAAGAGTCACGTCCTGCTACATTGAGAATAACAGGTAGTGCCATCACATGAGCGACGATTCCAGCGCTTAATATGATGATGGAGAGCGATAGCCATATTGTAATATTTCCTCTTTGCTGATCCAATCTATATACCTCCAATAACCAATGATTCCATTATCTTGCCATAAAAGGTTCATTTTTAGTCGGAAAGACAGTAAAATTGTGGAGACATCCCGAAAAAACTATGATTAAATAGAAAACAAGTGGAATATGTAAGTGTATTTTTCTGCATTTAGTTTATGCTTCCGTAGTTACTTTTTGATACCAAGAAGCAGTTCAGGAAGCTACAAAAAGTTTTAGGAGGTATATGTAATGAAGAGGTTTCGTCGATTGAAGTTAGGTGTATTAGCTGTGCTCGCTATTGGGTTAGTGGGATGCGGTAATGGGACTACTAACTCGGATGTTAATATTAGTCCGACAGCAACAAATCCAGTAGTAGAAGCTACTGCAACACCAGAACCACCTAAACCGGCTTTTCAGGCATCATTTACTGGTATGGGGTTAGAACAGGAAGTCAACAATGCTCCGATTGCAGTGCTTATTAACAATCTTGCTCCAGCAAGACCACAAAGTGGTTTAAGTCATGCAGATATGATATGGGAAGTTCTTGCTGAAGGTGGCATTACAAGGTTGGTAGCAATATTTCAAAGTACGCCAGACAATGATTTTGATATTGGTCCCGTACGCAGCAATCGACCATACTTTATCGATCTTGCAGATAGTTTTGGTGCAGTCATTGCCCACGCGGGAGCAAGTAATGATGCTTATGCAATTTTACAACGACAAAAGAAATCATATTTAGATGAAATATCGAATGCAGGTCCTTATTATTGGAGAAGTTCTGAACGGAAGGCTCCTCATAACTTATATACGAATCTTACAAAATTAAGAGAAGGCGCTGAAAAAAAGTCGTATCAGACGGAATTAAGCGTAAAGGGATATCCATTTACCGAGCAGGATACATTAACGGCTAGTGGAGCAATTAAGCAATTAGAAGTTATTTTTCAATTGAAGGGCTATCGTCTAGGCTATCAATATGATGAGGTAAAAGGTACATATTTACGAAGTATTAATGACGAGCCCCATATTGATAAAAATAATGATGAACAATTATCGGCGACGAATCTAATATTTATGCAGACGAATCATAAAGTGTTAGATAATGAAGGTAGACTATCTGTTGATTTACAAAGTGGTGGCGATGCACTCATTATTAGTCATGGTCATTCGATAGAAGGCAATTGGATTAGAGCGGAGGATGGTATGATCCGTTTTCTGCAAAATGGTGTAGAGATCAATTTTGCAAAAGGTAAGAGTATTATCCATATACTACCAACTGGAAAAGCAATTAATGAGCATGTAAAGTGGGAATAGTAGGATAATGTTGACGAAATCGACAATTTTCGATAAAAAACATGAAAATAATTATTAATTTTTCATGAATGTTTACATTGCGTTAACAATTCTAGGTTACACTATTCCATGGCACACATAATAATGTGTTGTATGCTACTATCTTAAATCGATAAGGGGATTGACATGTTTAAGAAACCGAAAAAAGATATTTTCTTCAGAACTTTTGAAGAAATGGCGGATACAATTGTTGAGGCAGCAGAATATTTTGCGAAGGGTGTTACTGATCTTTCTGACGTTGAAGTATTTGTAAAGCGTATGAAAGAATATGAAGACCAATGTGATCAGTATACACACACGATTTTAAGTGAACTTAATAAAGTGTTTATTACACCTATTGAACGCGAAGATATTATGGCTTTGACAACTTCACTTGATGATGTGATGGATGGACTTGAAGCGACAAGTACACGCTTCTTAATGTATCATATCACAGAAAAAGACGAACATATTACAGCATTTGCAGATATACTTGTTCGCTCTGCACATCAAATCAAAAGTGCAATTAATTTATTGACTGTCAAGAAGCTTCTTCCAATTCGTGAACATAATATTGCTATACATGGTCTTGAAAATGAAGGTGATGATTTGCTTCGCATTAGTGTAACGCAATTGTTTGCCAATGTTACTGACCCGATCGAGCTAATTAAGCGTAAGGAAGTCTATGAGCGACTTGAACAAACAACCGACTGCTGTGAAGATGTAGCAAATACACTTGAAACTATCGTTATGCGTAATAGCTAAACGGGAGAGCAGAGGTCAGATAGATGGGAATAGAATTATATATATTAGTAATTGTTGTTTTTCTTGCGTTAGCATTTGACTTTATTAATGGTTTCCATGATACGGCGAATGCCATTGCAACTTCAATTTCTACTCGTGCGATTAAGCCGCGTGTTGCGATTCTTATGGCAGCAGTGATGAACTTTATTGGTGCGATGACGTTTACAGGAGTTGCAAAAACGATCGGTGGTAGCGTTGCTGATCCAACAACATTAGATTTCGGTGTTGAAATTGTAATATGTGCGTTGCTCGGTGCAATTATTTGGAACTTAGTTACTTGGTGGTTTGGAATTCCATCTTCATCTTCTCATGCTCTAATCGGGGCTTTGGCTGGTGCAGTTATCGCCGGTGCAGGTTTTAATGCATTGAATATGGTAGGTTTTCTAGATATATTGAAAGCATTAATTTTGTCACCACTAATTGCGTTTACTATAGGTTTCATTTTAATGTTTCTACTTAAACGAGTTTTTGTGAAAGCAAATCCACATACGACTAACAAAGGATTCCGCTCGGCGCAAGTTGTTACCGCCATGTTCCAATCCTTTGCACATGGTACGAATGATGCACAAAAAGCAATGGGGATTATCGTGTTTGCCCTTGTTGCCGCTGGTATTCAAGATACTGCGGATCACGTACCTTTATGGGTTAAAATCTCTGCTGCTACAGCGATGGCTTTAGGAACATCCGTTGGTGGTTGGAAAATTATTAAAACAATGGGTACAAAAATTTTCAAAATTGAGCCGATTAATGGTTTTGCCGCCGATATGGGTTCTGCATTAGTAATTCTTACGGCTACATTCCTACATCTTCCAGTAAGTACAACGCATGTTATTACTTCATCACTTCTTGGTGTTGGTAGTGCGAAGCGTGTTTCTGGTGTGAAGTGGGGCGTAGCAGGTAAAATTATTATCGCTTGGTTTATTACGATTCCGATTACGGCGGGTATGTCTATGCTTATCTTCTGGATCTACAAAGCCTTATTCTTATAGGTGAGTTCAAAAAGCAGACTTTGATAACGATGGGTATGCTGACGTAGCGTATTCGACATCGAATATGAAGCGAGCTTGGGAAGTTACGGGCTTATGGCCGCTTGTGTGCTCGTGCCCTGCACGTTGCTGGGTTTTGTTTCATGGTCCTAGATTTGTTAACAAAAAGTATCCCATTAATCAGCCGCATTGTCTGATTAATGGGATACTTTTTTATTGTGTGAAATTAGCGGTTACTACCTTGTCTCCTCGTTAATGGAGTCGATTTTCTACTTGAAGGGCTAGAGGAAGTTCTTCTGCTACTACTCGAATTTCTTGTTCTTCTTGATCTACTCGTAGCGGAGCGACGACGTGCAGGAGTGGAAGTAGCTTCTGTCGTCGCACTTTCTTTTCCTTTCTTGCCCATTGTACCTGCAAATATTTTGACCATAGGTGCAATTTGACCGACAGTACTTACAACCTTTTGCACGGTAGTGACCGTTGAAAGGATACCATCAAGTCCACCAAAACGATCGACCAGCCCTTTCAATTCGTCAACATTGGCATATTTCGTCAAGGTCGCAAGGCTGAATCCACTACTACTTGGCTTTGGGGGAGTTGTATCCAAAGCTGTTGAGGTTGCTACTGGTAGAGTGGCTTGCGAAGTTGAAACCGCATTTTGAATATTCGAAGTTGTTGAATATCCGCTATGTTGACTCGGTATCACAGTATAGCCATGTGAATGACCGAATTGTTGAGGCTGAAAGGTTGAAGCATGAATCGTCCGAGTTGGATTTCTTCGATATGCATAGTTTTGTCCATGAGGGGAAGTGCTCACTTTGAATCACAACCTTTTTTTATAATGATTAGTACAGTATATGAAATAGGCATCTGTATGGATTGGATATATGCCTAGTGCAATGGTGAATATTTGGGTGTTTGACTGATACGAAACTTCTATTCTTTAACGCGTGAATACGGTACTGTTTGAACTATTAGAAAAAACACGCTACAATAGTAGAAATAGACTGTAATTTGATACTTACGATGTATGTTTACGTGTTAAATGGAACGTAAAATATCGATTTGTATTGAAAATATAAGGAGCGATCCCTTTGCAATTGAAAAAGTTGAATGATAAATCGATAGATCAATTATTTGAAGCTGTTCTGACGTTGAAAAATGTGGAAGAATGCTATGTTTTTTTCGAGGATCTATGTACTGTGAATGAAATCCAATCGTTATCACAACGATTAGAAGTAGCTCGTATGCTTGGTAATGGAAACACTTATAATCAGATTGAAGCGGAGACGGGTGCAAGTACAGCAACAATATCTCGCGTTAAACGTTGCTTGAATTATGGTAACGATGGTTATAAATTAGCACTAGATCGTCTAGAGAAATAGGGGAGTGCCTATGAAGCGGGGCATATTGGTTATCAGTCACGGTTCACGAGATGCTTCCTGGGTAAAGCAAGTTGAGGAACTCGTTAGCGAGGCAACGGCGTTATTCAAGGACGGTCTGTTAAACGATAGGGGTAATGAGACAAAGTTGCAGCAACATAATGGGAGTAGTATGTCTATTCCTATATATGCAGCTTATTTGGAATTGGTAGAAGGAAAGCTTATACAAGACGGGATAACTGCATTAGAACAAGAAGGTGTTACACATATTCATGTAATGCCTTTATTTGTTTCATACGGTAGTTCACATATAGAAGAAATTAAGCAAGCTTTCGGCTTTGAACCGGTATCAGACTTTATTGGGGATTTAGAGCCATTTCAAGTACAAGCACATGTACAATTTCACGAACCGATCGTCGATGATCCAGAGGTCATTGCTATTTTACAGCAACAGTTACTAAGTATGAGCCATAATCCAAGTGAAGAAGCGGTGTTATTATTAGGTCATGGTAGTAGCATTGACTATTTCTATCGACTATGGGATGCAGGGATGAAGCAGCTAATGGATAAACTAAGTGTGAATTTATCATTTGCTGCAATAGATTATGCTGCCTTATTGCCAGAGCAGTCTAGAGTGCATTTAGAACAAATGCTAGATGTCCCTCAAGTGAAATCAGTTATCGTATTACCGATATTCATTAGCGCTGGCTATTTCACACGTACGGTGATTCCATCACGTCTATCTGGGCTAGACTATGTATATACTGGTGAAACATTGTTGCCACATCGCGAGATGACAAAGTTATTATATCGCAGGTTTATTAGCATGTGTAACGTGTGAAGGAGTGAAGCAACGATGAAGAGAGCTAGATTAATCTATAATCCTACATCGGGTAGAGAAGAAATGCGTCGTAGATTACCCGATATATTGCGAAAACTCGATGAAGGTGGGATCGAGGTTACCTGCCATGCGACGACTGGGGAAGGCGATGCAACATTAGAAGTTGAACGTTCCTTAGAGCGTGGTGGTTACGATCTAATCATTGCCGCAGGTGGCGACGGCACTTTAAATGAAGTCATTAATGGTCTGGCGGGTAAGTCTAATCGATTGCCGCTTGGAATAATACCAGTTGGTACTACGAATGATTTTGCTCGAGCGATGGGTATACCGAAGCATTGGGAATATGCATGTGAACTTATTATTAATCAATATGCCGTGCAGATCGATGTTGGTAAAGCGAATGAACGCTACTTTATGAATATCGCAGGTGGTGGCTTCTTAACGGAGCTTTCCTATGATGTACCGATTAAGCTGAAAACGATGATCGGGCAGTTAGCATATTACTTGAAGGGCATGGAGAAGATGGTGCATCTCCGTCCGACAGAGCTAACCTTTGAAGCGGAAGGTGTAGGTACATTTACTGGCGAGTTCATGCTGTTCTTAATATGCAACAGTAATTCAGTTGGTGGGTTTGAACGATTAGCACCTGATTCTAAGCTAGATGATGGTTTATTCGATGTATTGCTTATTCGTAAATGTAATCTGGCAGAATTTATCCGATTAGTATCATTGGCATTACGTGGTGAGCATTTTGGTGATCAACATGTTGAGCATTTTCGGACAAATCACTTAACCGTAACATCACCAGATAAAGTACAATTGAATTTGGATGGGGAATATGGCGGAACATTGCCGGGAGTTTTTGAAATATTGCCGTCGCATATTGAGATATATAAAGACGAGACTGGCATATCAACATACAGTTAAGGTAGGGGAAGTTCAAAAAGCGGACTTTGATGACGAAGACTAGACTAACGTAGCAAAGTCGGCATCGAATATGAAACGAACTTGGAAAGTATAGCGTAAGCTTCCGATGTATGTTTCTTGCAGAAACATTGTAGGATCGCGTGTACGTAATCATGTACACTTGCGCTTCCGCCTTTCTCAAGTAGCGTCTCATCTTCTCGGTCCTGAAAGCCCGCTTTTTGAACCTTCATTGTAAGGGGAAGTTCAAAAAAGCGGACTTTGATGACGAAGTAATGCTAACGTTGCTTACTCGGCATGGAATATGAAGCGGACTTGGAAAGTATAGCATAAGCTTTCGATGTATGTTTCTTGCAGAAACATTGTAGGGCCGCGTGTATGTAATCATGTACACTTGCGCTTCCATCTTTCTCAAGTAGCGTTTCATCTTCTCGGTTCTGAAAGCCCGCTTTTTGAACCATCATTGTAAGGGGAAGTTCAAAATCGGACTTTGATGACGAAGTAATGCTGGGAGCTTAACAGGTAGTCTTAATTAGAGCGGAGCGTAAAGGTCAATAACCCGCGATTGAAGTTGCAGGCTAGTAATAGCCTTGATTGACTAGCCTAAGTCTTTACTGACTACGTTGTTTGTGTCATGACACCATAGGATGCCTACTCTAGTTCTATGCAACTGTCGCATGTGATTAAAAGCTCTGAGGGAAAGGAGCGGTGTTGCATGCTCAACAAGCACCTACAACATTGGCGAAGAGTACCCAACTCGAAGGAGGTAAACGATATGATCGTTTACGTACTAAATAAACATGGACAGCCACTTATGCCTTGTAAACCACAAAAAGCACGTAAGCTGTTGGAACAAGGAAAAGCAAAAGTCGTGCAACGAACACCATTTACCATTCAATTAGAATACGGATCTAGCGGTTACAAGCAATCAATCTCACTTGGTGTTGATGCTGGCACGAAGCACATCGGACTATCAGCCACAACAGAAGGGCAGGTCTTGTTCGAGGGCGAAGTGAAGCTGCGTACTGATATTCAGGAGCTACTGGCTGTTCGCCGAGCTTTGCGAAGTGTCAGGCGAAGCAGAAAGACACGTTACCGTAAACCGCGATTTTTAAATCGCAAAAAAGATACAGGGTGGCTCGCTCCATCCGTTCAAAACAAAGTCGATATGCATACAAAGATGATCTCCAAAGTGCATACCATTCTCCCCGTTACGAATGTGACGATTGAAGTGGCACAGTTTGACATTCAAAAGATTAAGAACCCTACGATTTCAGGTGATTTGTATCAACAAGGAGATCAGCTAGGCTTTTGGAATGTGCGAGAGTATGTATTCTTTCGTGATCAGCATCTATGCCAGCACTGTAAGGGTAAAACAAAAGACAAGATTTTAAATGTTCACCACATCGAAAGTCGTAAAACAGGCGGCGACAGTCCAGATAATCTACTTACACTGTGTGAAACATGCCATCACAAGATCCACGAAGAAGGGAAAGAGCATCTATTCACACGTAAAAGTACTACGTTTCGTGATGCTTCTCAAATGACAGTGATGCGATGGTTTATTCATCGCCAAGTGAAAGAGTTATATCCACACGTTCAATACACGTATGGATTTCAAACGAAAAATACACGTATTCGTCATGAGTTGGAGAAAACTCACGTTGTGGATGCTCGGTGTATCAGTGGCAATCCACTTGCAAAACCATCCCAAAATAGCTATTTGTTTAAGCAAGTACGCAAAAACAATCGACAGTTACACAAATTGACCATCACCAAAGGTGGCTATCGAAAAGCAAATAAAATGGAACGATTCGTTAAAGGTTTTCAACTGTTTGATAAAGTCTTTTTTGAAGGAATTGAGTGCATTGTGTTTGGCCGACGACAAACGGGCTACTTTGATCTACGAACCTTAGTGGGGACAAGCATACACAAAAGTGCAAGTTATAAGAAACTGCGAGTAGTAGAAAAAGCCAATACACTTCTCGCTCAAATAATGTAAAGAAGGGAAGTGCGGGCTGGCTCCCCTCACGACTGAAGTCATGAGTTTCCGCCAGCCCAAATCTTTATGAAATCTAAGAAACCTATGGGGAACAAATATAGTAATAGCAAGCCGCAATTCAATAAGGCAGTTAAATCTTCTGATCGAACTGGGTCGCGTCCTAGTGGCGGTACGCGTGGTGATAAGTCTGGCGAGCAGACTGCTGTACGTGGAAGTAGATATGCCGAGCGCGCTGGAGTGAATGGAAGTGCCGCACGCAAGAGCCGATCGGCCGAGCAAGGTAGTGAGTATACGAATAGTTCTTCACAGTCAGCTGGCACAAGTACGCGCGGAGGCAAGTATGGCGAGCACTCTAGTGAACGTGATAGTGAGTATTCGAATCGCTCGAAGCCATCCGCAAGTGGTCGTGGTGGTAAGTCAGTGAAGCGTACAAGTTCTCGTGGAAATTCGCAAAGTGGTCAATACAGTGAACGGACTAGTGAGCGAACTGGCGGACGTACATCTGCACAAAGTAGTAAGTCAAGTCGCCTTGTAGCTGCTAAGACAAGCGTGAGAATAGCTTCTGCACCGGTAAGTAAAGTAGCAGAAAGTGCGAAAAGTAATAAGAGTCGTGGACCAAGTAAAAAGAATTTATCAACTTTGCACGAGAAGAATGAAACGGTGCAAGCAGATATTATTGGCATCACTCATGATGGTGAAGGTGTAGGACGTACAAGTACGGGGTATACACTATTTATTCCAAATACGTTGCCAGGCGAGCAAGTTGAAGCGAAAATACTAAAATCCAAAAAGCAATATGGCTATGCGAAAGTAACTGAGTTTAAAAACATAAGTGAGCAACGTGTAGAGCCACCATGTCCGATTTACAAAGAGTGCGGTGGTTGTCAGCTACAGCATCTTGATTATGAAGGTCAGCTAGTATGGAAACGTCAGCATGTGGTTGATAGCTTAACTCGAATTGGCAAGCTACAAGTAGCAGGTGAACAACAGGCAGATGCTGAAGGCGATACTATGTCTACTGAGCATCAAGTCATTGTACACCCAACAGTGGGGATGGCTAATCCATGGCGTTATCGTAATAAAGCGGCTGTGCCAATTGGTAGAGGTGAGAGTAGTGAAGAGCTAGTCGGCGGTTTCTATGCGAAAGGTAGCCATCGTATCGTAGATATGAAGGATTGCATGATACAGAAGGAACGCAATGATGAAGTTATTCATGAAGTGAAGGCTATTGCTCGTGAATTGCGAGTGCTGCCGTATGATGAAGAGACGGGTACAGGCATATTGCGTCATGTGGTAACTCGTATCGGTGTTGTTACTGGTGAAGTGATGGTTGTACTAATTACAAATACAACGCGTATTGCACGTCAGCCTGAATGGATTGAACAGATTCGCAAACGTATCCCAAATGTGAAGAGTATCGTTCATAATGTAAATGATAAAGTTACGAATGCTATATTTGGTGAAACGACGAAAGTGATCTGGGGAAGTGAAGTAATCTATGATGAGCTAGATGGTATTCGTTTTGCAATCTCTGCGAGATCATTCTACCAAGTCAATCCTGAGCAGACGATTTCACTATATCGTAAAGCAGTCGAATATGCGGGATTAACAGGCAAGGAGCAAGTGATCGATGCGTATTGTGGCATTGGAACAATATCGTTGTTCTTAGCTCGTAATGCTGGTCATGTGTATGGAGTAGAAATAGTACCTGAGGCGATTGAAGATGCGAAGCGTAATGCTAAGCTGAATGAACTGGACAATACGACGTTTGAAGCGGGACCTGCTGAAGTAGTTATTCCGAGATGGAAGAAAAAAGGAATGAAAGCAGACGTTATCGTAGTCGATCCACCGCGTAAAGGCTGTGACCCAGAGCTGCTGGATACAATTCTAGCGATTCGTCCTGAGCGAGTAGTGTATGTAAGCTGTAATCCATCGACGCTGGCAAGAGATCTAAGATTGCTTGAAGATGGTGGATATAGAACGGTAGAGGTAACTCCGGTCGATATGTTCCCGCATACGGGGCATGTTGAAGTGGTAACATGGTTGGAGAGAGTGTAGAGTGTAACTGGGAGCCCTTGCGTAGCAAGGGCTTTTTTATGTTGAAATGGGAAAATGTGAGAGGCTCATGAGATGAGAAATGGGGGTTGGTGTGAAATTGGTGTGAAAAATAATCGAGTGTGATATTAATACTTAAAATGTACGTCAGAAACTAAAATAAAGCACATATTTAGAAATTGTGAAAAAAAAGTTAAATATGTTAAAATTTAATGAGTAGTGTTTTGTTGATTTTTATACTTAATATAAAAGATTGAAATGTATTTATGAAGAGGTAAAAGTTATTATTGAAAAATAAGAGGGGGGGGTACTATGAAAGAACTTTCAAAAGAAAAATTAAGGGAAATTAAAACACTGGTATTACAAGCAAAGGCTCTCGAGAAAACTATAACCGATCCAGGTTATGATAAGTAATACACAATAAAGTTATTTAAATATATATTTTTCAATTCAATATTTATTACACCAAGAATGAGGCATAGTAGTTCCTAATTGTTAACATCTTGCATCGGACAAGGATAAAAATATGTCATTGTTGTTTATCAAGGGTCAGACGTACAATTTAGCTTGATAGATTTATTCTATTGGAAATTTATTCTGATCAAAGCTTATCTACTTCTATATTGAATTATTTCTCTAGTATACATTTTATCTTATTAATTAAAGTGAGTCTAAGTTTTGAAATATCTGTCACTATAGTTAATAGTTAATAGTTAATAGTTAATAGTTAATAGTTAATAGTTAATAGTTAATAGTTAATAGTTAATAGTTAATAGAAAGGAATATGAATGGTGAAATATAATCTTCCAGAGGTTTCAATTTCTCATCAACAAGAACAAAATAGTGTATTGGCATTAAGAAATATCTTGAAAAACAAAAACTTTGTAATAAGAGATGTAAATCAACATGATTATGGTGTGGATTTATATTTGGAAGTGAAAATAGAAAGTAATATGAAAAAGTATGCAACTAATTTTATATCACAGGTACAAATTAAAGATAAACTTACAAGTATAAAAATTGAAAATAAGGATGGAACATATAGTTACCCAATAGAGACAAAAACTTTAAACTACTTATCGAGTCAGCCTGCTTCGATTTTCATGATATATTTGGAAGATAAAGATATTATGCTTTGGGAATGGGTAAGTGAAATAGAACAACATTCAATTAATAAAGTTGGTGATTTTAATAACCAACAAAGTATTACATATAAATTTAAAAAAGTATTAAATGATGCAACGATTAATCAGTTATATAAAAAAATTATTCGTATTGGTGAAAATATTAAAAAATACAAAAAAGTGTTATTAGATGACCAATCATTAGAAGTTAGTGTCGACGAAAATATTATTTTGGCTTTTAGGGAAAAAAGTAAACAGATAACTGAATTTATAAATTGCAAAAAATATGGAGAAGCATTGAAACTCGCTACGAAAGTGGCTAATCTGCTAGAAAATGGAGAATCTTACAATCTGTGCGCTAGATTAAGTTATTTAAACAATGAATACAGAAAGTCCATAAGATTTTGCGATAAATCATTAAGGATTGATTGTAATAACCATGAGATACTCTTATTAAAAAGCTCTTCATTAATAAAAATGAAAGAATTTGTTAAAGCAGAAGAATCTATTATAGAATCACTTAACATCTTAGAAACATCTAGCGCTTTTGCTGAGTATGGACTCTTGGAGTATTGTAGAAATAATTATTCTGCTGCAATTAAAAATTTGGAATACTCTATTAGTTTAGATGCCAACAATGAAGCTTCCTATTTATATCTTTCAAGAATATATATGTCAAATTTAAATTATGTGCAGGCTGTAGGGTACCTTAAACAATTACTGAAAATTAATTCTAATAGTTCCGAAGCATTAGCAACCTTAGGGGAAATATTATTTAATAAAGAAAATTATGAGGGAGCAATTGAGTATTTCCTTCAAAGTTTAGATTATGATGAATGGAATGAAAAAAGTTTAATCTTAATAGGTTTATCATTTGTTTCGATAGGTAGAATTCAAAAAGCTGCTATTTATTTAAGTAAGTGGTGTAAATTAAATTCGGAGGAAGTATTCAAAGCAAATGATTATTCTTTAATAGTTAACGTAGGGTGGGAAAAATCAGTTTATATTGTAATATCAAAGACAAATAAAAAAGAAATTATAATTCAATTTGAAGATGGAAACGAAGTTCCAGTTAGTTTACATAAGAGTGATGACTTTATAAAAATAGGTTTGTTAGGAAATGAAGAAGAGAATTGGTTTATGCCTTCCGTAGGTAAAAACTATGAAAAAAAGAAGAGCTTTGATTATGTTAAAAAAAAAATGGAGTATTACCTTCATCTGGAACCTTATCCATTTTCAATAGAAAAAGGTTCGTTAGTTGATGTTGACAATAATACCGAGTTACTAATTGAAGAGGAACAATCGAGAGTATATATAGAAATAAACATGAATGGTTTCATTATCAATGGCCATACAAATGCAAAATATAATAAAAAAGGATATAAAGCATTCATAGAAAAATATGATGAGTTTAATTATTTTCAAGTGAGTTTATTTTGTGAGGAGAATCAAGAAGAAGTATACTATGTTGTTAGTGGTAATGTAAGTGTTAAGCCGGTGGAATAAATGATGCTAAGTATATGGTAATAGATTTACTGAGTGAAGTCAGTTTCAGCATTAAGTAATAACTTAGTTTGTACTCGAAATATGAAATGATTTAATGAAAAAATAATAGGTTAATTTTACTATAATCTAAAGTTTGATTTTCAAATTTTATTAAATATGACTTATGATAAGAATGAGATTTTTTTGAAAATGGAAATTGATCCTGATGGTTAATATCCAGCCATTAATAAAAACTAGGGTACTGAAAATCTGTATAGACAAAAGCTTGGTTCACGAATGTTTGGTCTAAATGCAAAGTAATCAACAATACCCATTTGTTAACCAATGGGTATTGTTGATTTTTTCTTAGTTTAATAGATTATCAAACTTTCTAGCTGCTTCTCGGTCAGCTTCTTGAAGCACATGACCATATACATTCATTGTGGTGCTGATGTCTGAGTGTCCTAACCTTTCAGAGATAATTTTAGCATGTACACCTTGATTGATTAACAGAGTAGCTGATGTATGACGTAAATCGTGAAATTTTATGTAACGTAAGTTATGTTTTTTTAAGAAATTACGAAACCATAAATAAGGAGTCTCTGGATAGAAGGCATTTCCATACTGATTAAAGAACACAAAGAAATGCTCATTATCTCGGGTTTCTTTTATTAAATCCCATTCATCTAGGCAATGTTGGTAATATTGGTTCATCTCTAATAGCATTGCTTCCGAAAGCGTCACTTTGCGAATTGATTTTCTTGTTTTTGGTACTTTAATGATAGGCTTTCCGTTCTCGAAGAGAGTAATGCTCTGACGTACATGGATAACGCCTTGTTCGAGATCAACACTAAGCCTACCAATTCACCTCGACGTAAACCAGTTGTTACTGCTAAGCGTACAAGCATTCTCCAATGTACATCTACAGTCTTCAATTTTTCGAATAATATCTTAACTTCATCTTCACAATATACTTCACTTTGTTTGTGAGTGACCTTTGGTTGTTTTAATTTTATCATGGGAGATGACTTAATGATTTTCCAGTCAACAGCTCGACTGAAAATATTCTTCAATACTCGGTTGTAAATGTCAACCTAAGAATGTATACTTTTGCTTGTTTAATGATGTACAAAATCACTTGTCTTCTTTCACAAAGTGATCCTTCAAACGGTAAGATTCGCCTACAATCGTGACGACCGTTGCATGATGTAAAATGCGATCTAAGATGGCATTCGCTAACTTTGGTTCGCGAAA
>NZ_JBXCIY010000022.1:0-62523 GCF_056786395.1 Paenibacillus sp. Y951
CGAACACGACCGTTAAGCCTTTCAGCGCCGATGGTACTTGGACCGCAGGGTCCTGGGAGAGTAGGACGTCGCCAAGCACGGATGAGTCTACTGCATATGCAGTAGGCTTTTTTGTTGTTTTCTAACGGGTGATTACGAGGGATCGCTGTAGAGTGAAGAACATTGTCTAAACAATGACAGATAGAGGCAAGTTCAAAAGAAAATGAAGTAGTTTGGCTTAATGTTATTCATTTTCTCGCCCTTTAAGCCGTTAATAAGGTATAGACTATTATTATAAGTCAGAAAGGATAGGATATTGTGAAAGTGCTTGATCGTTGGAACATATTATTAGGACAGGGGCATAGATGGTTAGCTATTGCACTCGTGATCACGCTTATAACAACTTCTATGACAGGAATTGCATATGCGGCAGAGGATAAGGTAATAGGAATTGAATTCGATTATGATTCTTCCGATTACAATAGTAATACTTCAGCTCTTGAATTATTTGTAGAAGATGACAAGGTGAATTTAGATGTACTAGCTGAGATGTCAGAATCAACATCGAAGAAGGATGTTACATCAGCCGTGACATGGAAGTCTTCAAATACGGCCTATGTAAAAGTTGAAAAAGGCGTTCTTACCGCTGTTGGTAAAGGAACTGCTACAATAAGTGCTACATATAAGGATTATAAAATTTCGATTAAAGCAACTTCAGACTATATTTACGATAGTATAACGCTAATGGAAAACAACGTGGCTGCTCCCGCAAAAACCGAAATTGAGATTGGCGAAGAACTAGTATACACACTTGATGGTTCCAAAGATTCCGTCGTGGAGGATATTACTTCAGAGGCGACATGGACCTCCTCCAATTCTTCAATTGCTAAAGTGGAAGAAGGTACAATTACACTGCTAGCAACGGGTACAGTTACTATTACTGCGAAATTAAAAGGAAAAACAGATTCAATTAATATCGTTGTAACTTCACCATATAAATCAATTTCAATCTCTCCTGAAAAGTTAATTGAGCTTGAGATTGGTACGGATGATAAAGAACTGCAAGCTACTGCTCAACCTAAAGGTGGAGGGCTGTCTGAGGTTGTTACGGATGTTGCAGAATGGACAAGCGCTAATCCCGAGATTGCTTCCGTTGAGAAGGGCATTGTAAAACCTATAAGTCCTGGTCAGACAACGATCAGTGTCTCATACAAGGGAGTAAAGACATCAATCGATGTTATTGTGCGTACTGCATACCAATCGATTAGATTATCACCAGATACAGAATACCATATGCTTTTGCAGGACAAACCTTTACAAATTGAAGCTGAAGTATTGAATAATTTCAATGTTTCATATAATGCTACTAAATTAGCTGATTGGACTACATCTAATGCGGTCGTTGCTACGGTGTCAGATGGTCTTGTAACGCCAAAAGCGATTGGAACAACAAAAATTACGGCATCCTATAAAGGGGTAAGCCGCAGTATTAATGTTACAGTTTATCCAAGCGTTAGGGAGCTCAGTTTAGAAAGTGAAACGCTTGATGGCTTTATTAATAGTAGTGAAGAGCTGCCAGCTGTCGCAGGAAAGCTATTTGATGGCTCAACAGTTGATGTATCTAAGCTTGTGGAATGGTCTTCTAAGGATCAGAAAATAGCTGTCATTGAAGATGGAAAGTGGAGTGCTAAGGCTTTAGGAGAAACTATTCTTACAGCTAAGATAGGCAACTATGAAGTTGATGTGAAGCTAATTGTACACACAAAACCACTTAAGCTAATTATTGATACTAAAGAATTAAATATTATTATTGGAAAAGATTCTGCTTATCCATCTGTCATTGTTATTAATGAAGGTGGAGAGGAGGAGAATGTTACCGAAAGAGTGAAGTGGAAAGTTTCATCTGATAATCTCATAATGAAAACAAATACCATTAAAGGATTAGAAGCATCGCTCGTTACATTAACAGCTACCTATCTGAATAAATCAACATCTGTGAAAGTACGGATTAATGAGGAAATTGTAAAACTTGTTGCTGAGCCTGAATCTTTGGAGCTTAATCCAAACAAGTCAAAAACAATTAAAGTAAGAGGTTATTATAAGGACGGTAGATCGATACTGCTTAGCTCTAAAATAAACTGGACGGTATCGCCAGCAACACTTGCATCAGTTAAAGGTTCAACGATTAAAGCATTAAAGGTAGGAACAGGTGTAGTGTCAGGATCTTATCAAGGGCTAACAATCAGTGTTCCAATTAATGTTACACCAAAGCTAAAATCATTAACTCTTTCAGACAGATCGGCTAAGCTAGCTCCAGGTGGAACGTTCACGGTTAAGCTTACGGCCAACTACACTACTGGAAACCCGGTAGAAGCGACAGAAGCTGCTTTATGGACATCGTCAAAGGCTAGTGTTGCCACTGTTAAAAATGGTAAAATAACAGCGATCGCTAAAGGCTCTGCTACCATTAAAGCAACCTTTGGAGGGAAAAGCATAACGATACGTGTTATCGTAAAATAGCAAACAACAAAACATCCTTAGCCTTCGGCTAAGGATGTTTTGTTGTTACTAAGAAAATATGCCGCATGATTTGAATGGTTTTGAGCTCCCTACGTAGAAATACTTATCATGATAATGGGTGAAGATTAAGGTTGAAAGTAGTTCACTTCTTTGTTTTGTATACGGAGAATACCTGTTTGTTTCTTTTTATTGAGCTTACGTAATCGAATGTTAAGCAGTAGTCGCGGCATGAGCAACCAAATATGCCAAGTCATTAGACTACTCATAATAGATGGATGAAGCCAAGGATACAATATCCCGATAATAATAATACCGAGCCAAAATAAATGATTATGAACTTTACGGAATACTGTGAAGCTAATATCATTAGCAGGCATAAATCCAGTCCACGGCGGAATAATCGTCCATTTCCATTGGCGATCGGCAGCTTCATTAACTTGTATAAACGTTATTAAAATAATAATAATGTGTAGTATTTGAACAGCAGCAAACCCGATTAACCATGCAAATAACCCATACATATTATAATAAAGCATTTGAAACCCTAAAAGTAATAGTACACATAGTATATAACTGAGGAGCATTTCAGGACGTATACAAATTTTCAGAACATGTTTATACTGGTAAACGGTTGCTGTAGGGTGATCAGTTAACGATTGCTTCATACATATATCCCTTCTTCAAACATGGTTATACTATATATATCGGTTATTTTCCAATCTATGTTTATAAGAGATATTTATATTAGGTAGGGTTAAGCGATATATTGAAAATAGCGATGTATATTTTCATAGAATATAAGACATACTATTAGTATAAGTTCAAACAGCTATTAGAAAAAAGATAGAATGACAAGGTGGCTATACTATGAACACAATAACAGAACACAACTGTACGATATGCGGTTTACAACGAGCAGAAGGTATTCGTATCGTTTCCAGCTTTATTTGTTCGAGCTGCGAACATGAAATGGTAACTACAGATGTGATAGATGAAAAGTATCCTTTTTTCATAACTAAAATGAAGCATATATTTTTTAAGAAAAACGCGTAACGACTACCAATGGGTGGTCGTTTTTTGTTTGCTAGTATACAGAGATATGATACAGTTAATGCAAGCTATCGTAAGGAGTTGAAACATATATGCAAAAGCATTGGCATGCGCCATTATTGGAACATCTCATACAGTTTTCACAGCAAAAGCCGTTGTCTCTACATGTACCTGGTCATCGTCATGGCGAAGTATATGATCAACTAACAGAGCAACTACGACATACAGATTATGAAGAACTCATGCGATATATGGCTAAGCTTGGAGCGATTGATGTAACGGAATTATCCCATACCGATGATTTGCATGATCCCGAGACCATTATTAAGGACGCGCAAGCTGCTACAGCAAAGCTATACGGTGCCGAGCAAAGCTTTTTTCTAGTAGGTGGAAGTACGGCAGGTAATTTAGCGTTGATACTATCTCTTTGCGACACGAATGATTATATAATAGTGCAACGCAATGTCCATAAATCAATAATTAATGGCTGCAAATTAGCAGGAGCTAACGTTATATTTCTTAATCCAGCCAATGAGGCTACGACAAATTTACCTGTTATACCAAGTATTAATACTGTGCAGCAAGCATTAGTACAATACCCACAAGCGAAAGCTGTGTTTCTCACGAACCCTAATTATTATGGAATTAGTGCGGACTTAACAGAATATGTAACACTTATCCATGACTACCATATGCCACTACTAGTTGACGAAGCACATGGCGCTCATTATGGAATAGCACCCTATGCGCCACATTCGGCGCTCGAGGCAGGAGCTGATGCCGTTGTACAGTCTATGCACAAGACGTTACCCGCCTTCACAATGGGGGCAGTATTGCATACACAAGGGCAGTATATATTGAAGATGAGGTTACAGCATCAATTAAGCATCATTCAAAGTTCGAGTCCATCTTATGTTATTATGGCATCGTTAGATGCAGCAAGAGCGACTTTGGAGTGTTATGGCTATGAATGGTTTCTTCAAACGTATACGATTGTGAATCGATTAACAGAGTGGCTTCATAGTAAGCAATTATGTTTACGTGTTGAACAGTTAGATAGTAAGTCATTAGAGTATAAGCAGGATCCATATCGAATGCTATTGTTTGATCAGTCTAATAAGGTGACGGGTCATCAACTACAAAAAATGCTGGAAGCGAAAATGGTCTGGGCTGAAATGGCTAATGAAAAATATGTAGTACTAGTATGGCATATGAATGCTACAGAACAACAGTATGAAATGGTGCAACGGGCGTTATTAGAAATTCATCAGCAGATTTCAGTTATGGTCGCGTCGTGTCATTCTGTTTCTACTATTATAAATGCGACCGAAGTAACGATTAGCAATCCCGTTAAACTGCAACGGTTTCCTAGCAACAGGAAGGTAGAAACGATCGCACTAATTGAGGCAAAAGGAAGACATAGTGCGGAAATGGTCATTCCATACCCACCAGGCATTCCTATTTTATTTGAAGAAGAGGTTGTTCAAGCTGTTCATATTGATTATTTGCTGCAATTGATTCATTCAGGGGCAAGATTTCAAGGTTCAACTACAATATCTGAAGGAATGATTAAAGTATTTATATAGGAAACGTATAATATAGATGGTTAGTCTGATACAATAATAAGTATATTTAGAATGAGAATGCTATTGGTA
Organism: Paenibacillus sp. Y951; assembly: GCF_056786395.1. Taxonomy (NCBI): domain Bacteria; kingdom Bacillati; phylum Bacillota; class Bacilli; order Caryophanales; family Paenibacillaceae; genus Paenibacillus; species Paenibacillus sp. Y951. The sequence continues at coordinate 5,205 of NZ_JBXCIY010000022.1, forward strand.
GAATAGGGGCTTGTACGTTGAATAAGGGACTATTTATTTCATTTGAAGGCGGCGAGGGTGCAGGTAAGTCCTCCGTTATTACATTGCTAACTACAGCGTTAATAGAGCAAGGACATAAAGTGATCGTAACGAGAGAACCAGGTGGCATTCCGATTGCAGAAAAAATTAGAGAAGTTATTCTCGACCTAGAACATACTGCAATGGATGCTCGCACTGAAGCTTTACTATATGCTGCAGCTAGACGCCAACATCTTGTAGAAAAAGTCATACCTGCTCTTGAAGAAGGATATATTGTTATATGTGATCGATTTATTGATAGTAGTTTAGCCTATCAAGGTGTAGCACGCGGACTAGGAATTGATGAAATATGGTCTATTAATCAATTTGCTATTGAGCATCTAATGCCACAATTAACGATCTACATGGATGTAACGCCAGAAGTAGGGCTAGCTAGAATTGCAGCGGCGGCAGGACGTGAAATTAATCGACTTGATTTGGAAAGCAATAGCTTTCATGATAAGGTTAGGGCAGGATATTTGACTTTATGTGAACGCTACAGTGATCGTATGATTAAAGTGGACGCGAATGAGAGCCAACAAGATGTTTATCATAACATTTTTAATATTGTTAGCGCATTTATAGAAGGAAAATGATTAGGTAGCGTCAAAATGTAACATATACACGTGATGTCTTATTCGTAAATAATGTGAATTGCGTTCAATCGCACAACCAAGATTTCAAATTCTATCATATAATAGGGGGAATTCTTATGAAATTGGTCATTGCAGTAATTCAGGATAAAGACAGTAATCGTTTATCGATTGCGTTAGTTCAAGAGGGCTTCCGCGCTACAAAGCTTGCAAGTACGGGTGGTTTTTTACGAGCTGGTAATACAACCTTTTTGATCGGTGTCGAGGACGAGCGTGTACATGAGGTTTTCCAAGTCATTAACAATAGTTGTAAAGTAAGAGATCAATTGGTTACGCCAGTTACACCAATGGGTGGGTCGACCGATTCTTATATTCCATTCCCTGTAGAGGTACAGGTGGGCGGGGCAACGGTATTTGTAGTTCCAGTAGAAAGATTTGAACATTTTTGAATGGAAGTGAGCATGAATGAGGGTAGACCAAAGCTTTAGACCACTTGGGCAAAGTCGCACAGCTAATGAAGGTGTTAATAAGCAAGTCCAGTCTAATCAGTTTTCTGAGATGTTAATGCAGAAAAATAGACAGCATACTGTTAGTGAAATGCAACAAATGATAAAAGGTATTCAAGAACAAGGTGATCGTCTGTCACGACATATGACTGTTCGCGAATTGAAAATTTATCGCCAAATGGTCAAACAGTTTTTAGAGGATACACTCAGAAAAGGCATTGGCTTGAAAGAAGTACGAGGCTTTGATCGTCGAGGCCGTGTAAAGCGCTATAAGCTATTAGAAGAAGTGGATGAAAAGCTAGTATTATTGGCCGAAGAATTGTTAGCAACGGAAGAAGGCCGTATACAGCTACTTCATACACTAGGTGAAATTCGAGGCATACTTATTAACTACGTGTTTTGATGTAAGGAGCATTAAGATGATGACTGAGGATACGACAGAGCAACAATGGAGAGCACAGCGAATATTGAAAAATGCACTTAGAGACAATCGTATATCGCATGCCTATCTATTTGAAGGACCCTCAGGAACAGGGAAGTTAGCTACAGCCAATGCTTTCGCAAAAGCGATATTTTGCTTGCACCCAATAGACGGTACAGCTTGTGGAGAGTGCCAACAATGTCGGAAATTCGAAAATGGTAATCAACAAGATATCAGGTACATCGCTCCTGAAGGGCAAAGTATAAAAATCGATCAAATCCGTCAATTACAGCGAGATATGTCATATCGTACAACATCGGCTGGGCAAATGATCTATATCGTAGAGCAAGCTGAAAAAATGACCGTTCAAGCGGCTAATAGCTTATTGAAGTTTCTTGAAGATCCTGTATCACCTGTCGTTGCCATACTAATTAGTCACAATGAACAGGCTTTACTGCCAACCATTAGATCAAGAACGATGCGCGTTCCATTTACCCCGCTTGCACCAGAGATTATGTTGCAATTACTTGTAGCAGAAGGCATCTCACCAACATTAGCTAGGACGGCTGTTCATCTTTCGTCTGGTATCGATGGGGCTCGAGAAATTCTTGAAAAGAATGGGTTTGCAGAAATTAGAAGCCTAGTGATACAATTAGGAAAGGAAAGTATAATAAAATATACTACAGCAATGGTGACCGCCGGGCAAAAGCTATTCAAAACTGAATATGCGGAGCAAATATCGCTTGTGCTACAGTTACTATTGTTATGGTATAAAGATATGACACAATTCCAAGCTGGGAGAAATGAGAACATTGTTTTCATTGATCAATTGGAGTGGATCAGCGAGCATGCGTTTTCACGCTCATTCGCTAACTGGGTTACATGTATGGAATATGTACTGGAAGCGGACAAGCGTATGAGAGCAAATGTAACGCCCCAACTTTCTTTTGAACAACTTTTGGTTAAATTACAGGAGGGCTAATCCTTGTATAATGTTATAGGTGTTCGCTTTAAGAAAGCGGGCAAAATATACTACTTTGACCCTGTAGAGCATCCCGTAGAAAAGGATCAACACGTTATTGTTGAGACAGCCAGAGGAATTGAATACGGTAAAGTAGTTATTGGTCAAAAGCAAGTAGGAGAAGAGGATGTTGTACTACCTCTTAAGCGCGTCATTCGTATTGCAAATGACTCTGATGCACAAGTTGTTGATGAGAATCGCAATGCTGCAACAGGAGCCTTTACAACATGTATTGAGAAAATTCAACACCATCAATTGCGTATGAAGCTAGTGGACGTTGAATTTACTTTTGATCGCAATAAAATTATTTTTTACTTTACTGCTGAAGGAAGAGTCGATTTTCGTGAACTTGTGAAAGATTTAGCAAGTGTATTCCGCACTCGGATTGAGCTACGTCAAATCGGTGTACGAGATGAAGCGAAAATGCTAGGTGGAATTGGTCCTTGTGGTAGAGTATTATGTTGTTCATCTTGGTTGGGAGATTTTGAGCCTGTTTCTATAAAAATGGCTAAGGATCAAAATTTATCGTTAAATCCAACCAAAATATCAGGACTTTGTGGAAGATTAATGTGTTGCTTGAAATACGAGCATGATAATTATGAAAGTGTTCGTGAAGAGATGCCTACAATCGGTAAAATGGTTGTTACTTCTATGGGTGAGGGCAAAGTGACCGGAATTAATGCTTCGACAAAAACAGTATTTGTACAGTTATTTGATATACCAGGTAAGGCAAAAGAACTTTCTTTAGATGAAGTAGTAGTGAAATAGGCATAATGCCAATAGTAGCTTAGCATGTGACTCTGGGGTGGATACTTAGAGATGAAGGATATATTTATTCAAATGACTGAAATAGAAGAGCGAACAGGACAATTACATGTCGATCTTGCTTTGCTGAAACAGCAAGTAGTAGCGTTAATAGAAGATAATCAACGTCTATCTATTGAAAATGAGCAACTTAGACAAGTATTGAAGCGGGAGCATGATTCTGAGCGAGAAGTGGATACAAGTTCTTCTGTCCACGAGAAAACAAATCAGCATACGAAGCAAACAGCGGATTCTTTAGAGCAATCTGCTGAACCAGGCGAAGGTCATGATAATTTGGCAAACTTATATCATGAAGGCTTCCATATTTGTAATGTATACTATGGACATCTTCGTACCGAAGGGGATTGTCTGTTCTGTCTGTCTTTCTTGAATAAGTGAGAACACATTGAGATATAAGGGCCGCCCCAGATCTAATAAGGGCGGCTTTTTTTAGATGAAAGTTCAAAAAGCGGACTTTGATAACGATGAGTACGCTAAAGTAGCATATTCGGCGTCGCATCTGAAACGAACTTGGAAAGTATAGCGTAAGCTTCCGATGTATGTTTCTTACAGAAACATTGTAGGATCGCGTGTACCAAACACGTACACTTGCGCTTCCGCCTTTCTCAAGTAGCGTTTCACCTGCTCGGTTCTGAAAGCCCACTTTTTGAACCTCGATTGGACGATGAAGTTCAAAACAAACATGGCCTGACAGCCACCACTAAAGATGAGTCTTTCTAGGAAGACACCGTATAAAAAGCGGACTTTTATATAAATACAGTAATGTAAGGAGAGAGAATTGCTTGGTCACACACAATCCAGTAGAGCTATTTGAAGGCGAACGAATTGATGATTTATTAACGGAATCACAGTTGAAAATTATTCAAAGTAGAGAAGTGTTCAGCTTTTCATTAGATGCGGTCTTACTCGCTCGGTTTGCTCGCTTTCCGAAGAACGGTAGAGCAGCTGACTTCTGTTCAGGTAATGGTGTTATAGCGCTACTGAGTACCGATAAGACGGAGGCTCATATCGATGCGATAGAGATCCAACCGCGTGTAGCGGAGATCGCAAGACGTAATGTAGCGATGAATGGGCTAGAGGAGCGTATTACAATTATTGAAGCTGATTTGAAGGAATATGCCCAGGCAGCGGAAAATGGTATATACGATGTTATAACGGTTAATCCTCCCTATATGAAGTCTGCTGCTGGTGATATGAATATTAATGAACATTATGCGATTGCTCGCCATGAAATTCATTGTAATGTCGAAGATATAGCTAAAGCTTCATGTAAATTACTTCGTCCAGGTGGAAAGTTATTTATGGTTCATCGACCATCGCGTCTAGTCGATATCACGGAGGCATTACGCAAATGGAAAATTGAACCTAAAGTTATTCAGTTTGTACATTCTCATATCGATTCGGAAGCTAATATGGTATTAATTGAAGCAACGCGTGATGGGAAGCCTGATATTAGAGTACTACCACCACAAATTGTATATAATGAAGCGGGAGAACAAGTGATATGAACATTCAGAAGAGCTTTATAGGGGCTTCACAGGAGCAACAAGTGGGTAAGCTGTATTTAGTTGCTACCCCGATTGGTAATCTTGAAGACATGACGATGAGAGCGATTCGTACATTACAGGAAGTTGATCTTATTGCTGCAGAGGATACAAGACAAACGAGAAAGCTATTAACGCATTTTGAAATCAAAACAAAATGTGTTAGCTATCATGAACATAATAAGGAAGCTAGTGGACCTGAGTTGATTAAGCTTCTATTAGAAGGAAATAATATTGCACTTGTAAGTGACGCAGGGATGCCGGCGATATCTGATCCAGGAGTAGATATTGTAAGAGATGCAATCACTAGCGATATTTCAGTTATTCCGATACCAGGAGCAAATGCAGCCTTATCTGCACTTATTATGTCAGGCTTGCCAACGGATCGATTTTCATTTATTGGTTTTTTACCCCGTGATAAAAAAACGATTATACAACTCCTTGATAAATATTCATCTTATACAGAGACACTGATTCTTTATGAATCTCCACATCGAATTCGCAAAACCTTAGCTATATTATTAGAAGTTTGGGGTAATCGTAAAGTTGCCATCGTAAGGGAGTTAACGAAGCGTCATGAGGAAGCTTTGCGAGGAACGTTGACGGAATGTATAGACTGGTTTGAAGAACATCAACCAATGGGGGAATTTTGTATCCTTATTGAAGGTTTGGATCAAGAAGGAATCAAGCAGCTAGAAGCCGCAGCTAATGAATGGTGGCAGAGATTGACTCTTGAAGAGCATGTAGAGCATTATGAAGCAACGATGTCTAGGAAGGATGCAATGAAGCAAGTAGCGGGAGATCGTGGTGTGTCCAAACGTGACATCTACAACGAAATCAATAGATGAGATGAAGTTCAAAAAGCGGGCTTTGATAACGAAGTGATGCTAACGTAGCATATTCGACATCGCATCTGAAACGAACTTGGAAAGTACGGCGTAAGCTTCCGATGTATGTTTCTTACAGAAACATTGTAGGATCGCGTGTACCAATAACGTACACATGCGCTTCCGCCTTTCTCAAGTAGCGTTTCACCTGCTCGATTCTGAAAGCCCACTTTTTGAACCTCGATTGGAAGATGAAGTTCAAAACAAGCTAGAGACTTGTGTACGTATAACGTACACGGTTGCTTACTTGATTTTTGAGTAGTGCTCTGTCTGCTCGGCTTTCGAAAGCCCACTTTTTGAACCTTGATTGGAAGATGAAGTTCAAAACAAGCTAGAGACTTGTGTGCGTATGACGTACACGGTCGCTTACTTTAATCGAGACAAAAAAAAGACCTTCCTGACAGAAAGCGTCCAGGAAGGCATCAAGGAGTATTTAAAAGGTTAGAATTAACATATCAATAAATACATTATACATCATTTTTCTTATTTTGTCACAGGTTCAGGCATTTCTGATAAACAGCTATGGCAAATAATTTTTCCTTTGAAGTAAGAAACGTTTTCTGCGTTACCACAGAAGATACATGCAGGCTCGTATTTTTTCAACATAATACGTTCACCGTCTACATAGATTTCAAGAGCATCTTTCTCTCCGATACCTAATGTACGTCTTAATTCGATTGGAATAACGACACGACCTAATTCATCTACTTTACGTACAATACCTGTTGATTTCATCATAATAATTCCATCCTCTCGAAAGTTAACAATGCCATCGTTCGACAATGTTCGTGTTATTTACATTAATAATACCAACAATTACCATACCAGTCAATATTATTTTTGTGTGGAAGAGCTTATACAATAGACTTTACATTATAAAGATGGTAATTTACTTTGTAATAGAATACAACATTTTCGACAATTTGGAAACTATTAAACGACATTATTCGACAAGAAAAACGACATGTGTCTAAAAAATGAACAAAAGGAGGTAATTAGAGATGTCAATGCTAAGTGAAGAGAAAGTATTTAAGGATCCGATACATAATTATGTGTATGTACAAGATGAACTCATTTGGAATTTAATTAATACTTCAGAGTTTCAACGATTGAGAAGAATTAGGCAGCTTGGCACGACATATTTAACTTTTCATGGAGCTGAACATAGCCGATTTTCACATTCTTTAGGTGTGTATGAAATTACAAGAAAAATAATTTCGCAATTTGAACGATATAATTATCCTGACTGGCCGAAAGAAGAGCGCTTAATTGCTTTATGTGCAGCGTTGCTTCACGACGTTGGTCATGCTCCATTCTCTCATTCTATTGAAGAAATATTTGAGACAGATCATGAAGAGTGGACGATAGCAATATTACTAGGCGATACGGAAATTAATAAAGTGTTAAGAGGTAGTTCAGAGCTGCTGCCACAGAAGGTAGCTCAAGTTATTAAGAAGACATATCCCCAATCTATCGTTGTTAGTTTGATCTCAAGTCAATTGGATGCAGATCGCATGGATTACTTACTAAGAGATGCATATTTTACCGGAACGAATTACGGAAACTTTGACTTAGAGAGAATTTTAAGAGTATTACGTCCGCATGAGGGAAGTATAGTTGTAAAGGAAAGTGGCATGCATGCGGTTGAGCATTATTTGATGTCGAGATACCAGATGTATTGGCAAGTTTATTTCCATCCGGTCACTCGCAGTTCAGAAATAATTTTGCGACAAATTTTCAAGCGTGCCAAACAATTATTTGAGAAAAAGTATACATTCAAATGGATGGATTCAGCAATTCTCTCTTTAATAGAAGAAACACTAAATTTAGAGACATATTTACGACTAGATGAGTCACTAATGCAGTATACTTTTTCATGCTGGATGAACGAAAAAGATTCGATTTTATCGGGGCTGTGCGAACGCTTTCTCAACCGAAAACTGTACAAGTATATAACGATTGAGAAATTAAGTGAAGAGTGGCTGGAAGAACTAAAAAATGTATTTATTTCCATTGGATTGCATCCAGAATATGATCTGGAAATTGACTATCCATATGATCGACCATATGATATATATCGGCCAGAGCAAAATGGAAATGGAAGTAAGGAAAAAGCGCCAATTATGCTACTGAATCAAAATGGAAGTTTGTCTGAAATTGCGTCTAAATCTGATATTGTTGCATCAATTAGCGGATTACATGAAGGTAAAGTTCATCTTTATTATCCAGAAGAATTACTAATTAGACATATTGACCAATTAAATGATAACATCCTACAAATTTTCAATCTAACTAAAGAGGAGTATTGAACAACATGCCTGTATTATTCGACACACACGCTCATCTAGATTCGCCTCAATTCGATGAAGATCGCGCGGAGATGATTGCTAGAGCAAGAGAAGCTGGCGTTGAGCTTATAGTAAATGTTGGTTTTGATCGCAAAACAATTCCAACGACAATTGCTTTAGCAGAAGAGTACGATTTTATCTATGCTGCGGTTGGCTGGCATCCTGTAGAAAGTATACATATGCAAGCGGGAGATCTTGAATGGATTGAGGAATTATGTCAACATCCTAAGGTGGTAGCGATTGGTGAAATTGGTCTTGATTATCATTGGGATACATCTCCTAAAGAGGTACAGCATGAGGTGTTTCGGAAGCAGATTAGATTAGCCAAAAAAGTTAATAAACCGATCATTATCCATAATCGTGATGCCCATGAAGATGTGATTCGAATATTGAAAGAAGAAGATGCCTCAGAAGTAGGAGGAATTATGCATTGTTATTCAGGAAGTTGGGAAAGTGCAAAGCAATGTCTAGATATGAATTTCTATATATCATTCGGAGGACCGGTCACATTCAAAAATGCTAGAGTCCCAAAAGAGGTGCTTGCAAATGTTCCACTTGATCGATTATTAATTGAAACAGATTGCCCATATCTTGCTCCTCATCCGCATCGAGGGAAACGTAATGAAACCGCTTTTGTGTCTCTTATTGCGGAGACTGCCTCTCAAATTAAGGGGATTTCTGTAGAGGAATTGGCAGCTATAACGACTCAAAATGGAAAGAATTGTTTTAGAATTAAGTAGAATCGGTTGAAATCAGCAGGAAAACGGACATTTCATGGATTAAAACTAACCTTTGTAGCCGAAATCAATATAATATTCCGAAATAACCCTCAAATTTACGTGAAATCGCATTTTATCGCGTCTTTACAAGTAGTCTCTGAACAAGGTATGATTCATCTCAGAACTTTTAGATTCTGTATTGGATTTCCAATTTTCGCTATTAACGTTTCAATCGCATCATAAGTTGTCTCACTTTGTTATTTGATAACACTTATTATCATAATTTCAAAGTTGCTATCTATCGATTTTGCATAATTAAGAGATAGACGACATAGAGATAGAGATGTGGGAGGAATCAGAAGAACTGGAAGCGTGCAAAGCACGTCATATAAGTTATAGTCACGTCAGTTGTAACATGCGTAACACTTGGCGGCGGGGCTATGAAGGAGGACCGATGAAATGGGCAATATTCCAGCTAAGGACACCCATGGCAAACGATCATCCAGCATGACTTTCGCAATGCGATGGCAGCATGGAAACTTGCGTTTGATTATGTTAAGTATAATAATCTCACTCGCTATGACTTTCATGTTTTTGGTGTTGTTATACGGGGCGACGGAAAAAAACGTCTCCGTAGTAGTGAATGGACAAGAAACCATTGTAAAAACAAAACAATGGGTCCTGCAACGCCTACTGGATGAACAAGCTATTACTGTAGGACCACATGATAAAATTTCAGCATCACTCAATGCACCGATTAAAGATGGTGATGTCGTTGAAATTGATCATGCTATGCCAATTACGGTTATAGCCGACGGAAATACGTCAAAAGTATACACGACGGAGAAAACGGTGCAGGCAGCGATCGAGGATCTCGATATATCGATTGGCAGTCAAGATGAAATAGATCCTCCCCTTGCTTCGAGTATCGGGGAGAACGCAACCATCATGGTTGTTCGTGTAGAAACAAAAATCACGTCTAACGAAAAGACGGTACCATTCTCTATCGTGAAAAAGGAAGACACTAATTTGAATAAGGGCACAGAAAAGGTAGTGCAATCTGGCCAAGCAGGTGTTGTGGTTGAACAGTTAGAAGAAAGATATGAAGATGGTGTGTTCGTATCTCATTCGGTTCTAAGTGAAACTGTGAAGACAAATACGGTAGACCAGGTAGTCGCTGTGGGTGCAGCGAAACCTAAGTCAACAGTCACAACGTTATCAAACAGCAGTCCAGCTGTTGAAAAAGTAACGAAGGGTGACTACACTTTCAATGCGAAAAAAGTTTTAACGAATGTTACGCTGACTGCATATACGGCGGGCGCTGAATCGACAGGTAAAAGTGCAGGAGATGAAGGCTATGGCATTACTGCTTCTGGCACTACTGTGGAGGAAGGCCGTACGATTGCAGTGGATACATCTGTCGTTCCTATGGGATGGTGGGTATACATCGAAGGCGTAGGCTTAAGACGTGCAGAAGATAAAGGCGGAGCGATTAAAGGAAACAAGATTGACGTTTACTTTGAAAGTCTAAAAGTCGCTACGAAATTTGGTAAGAAGAAAGGTGTTAAGGTCTACGTAATCGGACCTAACAAACCTTCTGCTAGTTAATTTTATTTTCTGTATCGCATGGTTTAGTTGAATATCCGATCATAAGAGGGAGGCTCATAGCCTCCCTTTTTTGTTTTTATGTAGAAGTAATATCGGTTATACTAAAGAAATGAGTAAGCGACCGTGTACGTTATTAGTAAACGAGTCTCTACAAGGTTTCTGAAAGAAACATCCTTAGTGAGATTAAATTCGTTTCATATTCGATGTTTTGAACTAACTTTATTAAATGTTTTGAACTAACTTAAAATAGAGGTTCAAAAAGTGGGCTTTCAGAACCGAGAAGATGGAGCGTTACTTGAGAAAAGCGGAAGCGCAAGTGTACGTGTTTGGTACACGCGAACCGTATTTTCCAAGTTCGCTTCATATTCGATGCCGAGTATGCTACGTTAGCATCACATCGTTATCAAAGTCCACTTTTTGAACTACCTCTAAAGGGGGGGATTAGTGTTGATTAAAGAAGTAATAGTCGTCGAAGGTAAGGACGATACAACGGCGATTAAGCGTGCAGTCGATGCAGATACGATCGAAACAAATGGCTCCGCGATCGGAAAAGATGTACTAGCACGTATTCGACTTGCCAATGAACGTAGAGGTATTATTATTTTTACAGATCCTGATCATGCGGGCGAAAGAATACGAAAAATTGTAGCTAACCATGCGCCGGGTTGTAAGCATGCGTTTTTACCGCAGGAAAAGGCTTGTTATAAAGGTGATATCGGCATTGAGAATGCCTCTCCAGAGGCGATTCGTCAGGCTCTATCGGAGTTGCGTACAGAGACGACCGCCATGACAGGGGAAGTGACGATGGAGGATTTGATGGCAGCAGGCTTGCTCGTCCATCCTCAGGCTGCTTCGCGGAGATTAGAATTAGGTAAATTGCTAGGGATTGGCTATGCCAATGGTAAGCAGTTCTATAAGCGCTGCACAAGCTTTAACATTACGAAGCAGGAGTTTCAAGCTGCGCTCGATCAATTAGGATATCAGTTGGAGGAATAGAATTCATGAACGAATTAGAGGTTTCAACCCCACAACGTACAAAAGAAATTATTGCAAAGCATAAGTTTTCATTCAAAAAAAGTTTAGGACAAAACTTTTTGATTGATGGTCATATTCTTGATCAAATTGTAAATGCTGCAGACTTGAGTAAAGATAAAGGTGCTTTAGAGATCGGTCCTGGTATTGGTGCGTTGACACAACCATTAGCGCAACAAGCGGGCAAAGTGACAGCTATTGAAATCGATAGACGATTAATTCCAATACTAGCAGAAGTTTTTGAAGATCAAGAACATGTCAATATCGTGCAGGGTGATGTCCTTGACATTAATTTACGTCAATTATTTACCGATCAATTTTCGGATTATAAGAAAGTAAGTGTTGTTGCAAACTTGCCATACTATGTAACGACGCCAATTTTGATGAAGCTGCTAGAAGAGAAGTTACCACTTGAAAACATTGTTGTCATGATTCAGAAAGAAGTAGCACAGCGTATGTCAGCAAAGCCAGGTGGTAAGGAGTACGGAAGCTTGAGTGTAGCGGTACAATATTATTGCACGACGGAAATTGTCTGTATCGTTCCTAACACGGCATTCATACCGCAGCCTAATGTAGACTCAGCGGTTATAAAGCTGACGGTAAGAGATGAACCTGCAGTTAAGGTTGAGGATGAAGCCTTTTTCTTCCGCGTTGTTCAGAGCGCATTTGTACAGCGTCGTAAAACATTAATTAATAATCTAATGATGGTTACTGGTAAAGAGAAGCGTCCTGAGTTAACGGCGTTGTTAGAATCTATTCATATCGATCCGATTCGTAGAGGGGAAACGCTTAGTCTTGAAGAATTCGCAACGCTAAGCATTGCGTTATTAGCTGTGGATTGGTTTAACTAGAAATTCTGCTCTGAATTACTCACCATTCGCCTTGGCTATCCATACGATAGACCAAGAGGTGATTTACCTATGAAGCAAGGTGATCTTGTTGTTCGTCAATCTTATGGCGGAGATGTGTTATTTCGCATAGAGATGGTTCAAAATGAAAATGTAATATTAAAAGGATTAGATTTCAGACTTCTGGCGGATTCGCCCAAAGTTGATCTTAGGTCCATTCATGATCCTGCGACCACAGTAGTCGCACAGACGGTACGGCATAAAGTGAACGAAACATTACGTCATATGCATACTACAATTGAACGACCAGATCTTTATAGAGATATGATGTATAGCTACCGGGAAATTGAAGATGAGATGTATTTTGAATGGCCTGGTAAAGTACTTCATCTTGATGGAGATGCTAACTATTTGAAAAAAAGTATGCAACTATACGAAGCTATGAAGGTTCCGGCAGAAGGATATTTTATTAATGAATCTAAGATGGCAGATGCTCTTGTACGTCTGCTTCCGGAGATTCAACCAGACATTGTCGTAATTACTGGGCATGATGGCGTATTGAAGCATCGCGAGGGTATGGACCTTAATAGTTTAAGCAGTTATAAAAATTCGCAGCATTTTGTTAATGCAGTTAGAGTAGCAAGAAATTATGAGCGCAATCGGGATAGTCTAGTTGTCGTTGCTGGAGCATGTCAATCACATTATGAGGCATTGCTTAATACGGGAGCTAACTTTGCAAGTTCACCAGGCAGAATACTTATACATGCCCTTGATCCGGTTTATATCGCGATTAAAGCGAGCTATACTCCGATTAAGGAAATTGTTAATCTGAAAGATCTCGTTGCGGGTACAATTAGCGGGATAGATGGTGTCGGTGGAATAGAGACTATTGGTCGATATCGTGTTGGTTATCCAAAGCCAAAACAATTTGTATAGTTTCGGAGATGATGAGCATAATAACGAAGCTTAGATAATATCTGATAAAAATGGATAAAATAACCGTTGACAAGAACTTAATTCTGCTGATATAATATTTTGTTTATTTGACAAACTCCAAATTGTTCGTTATAATGGACAAGGAAAGAGGTGGTGTCACAATGGCAAAAAATACGCTATTGGATATTAAACGCAGCTTAGAGGCTCATGTTGGTTCAAGAATCACTCTTAGAGCAAATGGAGGTCGTCGTAAGACGATTGAACGTACTGGCACGTTAGAAGAAACCTACCCTTCCGTATTCATCGTTAAGTTAGATGAACAACAGCATGCTTTCAAACGTGTATCCTATAGCTATGCGGATATCTTAACGGAATCGGTAGAAGTTACAGTTTGTAATGATGAGGGGCAAGTTCGTATTGCTCATCTTCAAGAATAACGGCTCAATAGCGATAGTGAATATGATCGGATAATCGACGCAGAGAAATCTGCGTCTTGTTTTTTTATTCAGCATGAAATTAAGGATACAACACATACTAAGCTTACTTCATTCCGATGAAGGAGTTCATATTCGATGCCGAGTACGCTACGGAGTGTATGCATCGTAATCACAAGTGGATAATTTAACCATCTGCTAAATCAGGAGGTAAAGCTTATGGGTAGACGACGCAGCGTGATGTCCGAACAGTTAAAGATGGAAGTCGCTAAAGATCTTGGAATTTTGGATACAGTCGAGCAAGAAGGCTGGGGCGGTATTAAAGCCAAAGATGCTGGTAACATGGTGAAGCGTGCCATTCAATTAGCAGAGGAAGCAGTAGCGAAGCAAAATAAGTAACAACAAAAACTAGCTAAACATGCTGTCAATTAAAAGCATTGTTTAGCTTTTCTTTGTTTCCTTTGCTATAATGTACCTATGCTAAAATGGACGGGTGAAGAAAAATAATGAAGATATATGAAAAAGCGCCAGCCAAAATCAATCTAGTATTAGACGCGTTACATAAGCGTGAAGATGGATTTCATGAAGTTGAGATGATTATGACAATGGTTGATTTGGCTGATCGTCTGGAAATGGAACCACTGGCTCGTGATCAAATTATCATAAGCTCTCAAGTTGGTTATATTCCGCTAGATTCAAAAAATCTAGCTTTTCAAGCCGCTCAGCTGATTAAAGAAAGATATCAGGTGAAGCAAGGCGTATATATACATTTGGATAAAAAAATTCCTGTAGCTGCTGGCTTGGCAGGAGGTAGCAGTGATGCGGCAGCGACACTTCGTGGCTTGAATCGTCTCTGGAATCTTAATATTTCAGAACACGAGCTATGTGAATTGGGTGCGGAACTTGGTTCTGATGTGCCTTTCTGCGTTACAGGAGGAACAGCACTTGCTACTGGTCGAGGTGAACGACTACAACCGATCTCTATTCCGCCGCAATGCTGGGTAGTGCTAGCAAAGCCGCCAATCAATGTATCTACAGCTGATGTATATGGAAAATTTAGAGTAAACAAGGTGGAGCAACATCCATCTGTGCAAAATATGATCAATGCATTGGATAGCGGTTCATTTACAGAAATGTGTGATTCTCTTGGCAATGTGTTGGAATCGGTGACGCTTCAATTGTATCCTGAAGTAAAGCAATTGAAAGAAAGTATGATTCGACTCGGAGCAGATGGGGTACTAATGTCTGGGAGCGGGCCAACTGTATTTGGTCTAGTATCCAAAGAAGCGAAGCTATCAAGAATTTACAATGGACTACGTGGTTTCTGCAAGGAAGTTTACGTTGTTCGTATACTGACATAAGCCAAAAGCAAATCAAACTTGATTAAACCCGAATAAAAATGTAATATTGACATTATATTATTCGGATTTAGAGGAGAGATTGCATTGAAGAAATTGAAGCGTAGCTCCAGGCTTGTAGAAATGACACAATATCTGCTTGCTCGTCCTCACACTTTAATCTCGTTAACTGCATTTGCAGAGCGGTATCAATCTGCCAAGTCCTCCATTAGTGAAGATCTAGCTATTATTAAAGAGGTATTTGAAGAAGAAGGTATCGGTCAACTGCATACATTAGCAGGAGCAGCAGGTGGGGTTAAATTTAAGCCGATGATGCCAATTGCAACATCTTTAGCTATTATTAATGAAGTATGTCAGACATTGCAGCAGCCAGATCGTGTGCTTCCTGGTGGATACTTATATATGACCGATATGCTTGGTCAACCGAAGTTGTTGGCGGATATCGGTAAGATGTTTGCAACGGCATTTGCTGAATCTCAAATTGATATTATTATGACTGTGGAGACGAAAGGGATTTCATTAGCGTATGCTACAGCTGCGTGTATGAATATTCCTGTTGTTATCGTCCGTAGAGACAATAAGGTAACAGAAGGATCTGCAGTAAGTATTAATTATGTATCCGGTTCAACGAAACGCATTCAGACGATGTCGCTAGCACGTCGTGCATTGAAAGAACGCTCGCGTGTTCTTATCATCGATGATTTTATGAAAGCAGGCGGCACGATTCAAGGTATGATGGACTTGCTTCATGAGTTCAATGCTACGGTCGCTGGTGTTGGTGTACTCGTAGAATCTGGCGAAGTTGAGAATGAGGAACGACTATTAACGGATTATGTATCGCTTGCTAATCTTATTGCAGTAGATATGAAGACAAAGCAGATGGAAGTTGTCCCAGGAAACTATTTTGCTATGCCAACGATTTGATACAATGACATAATTGAAAGACCGTCTAGGGCGGTCTTTTTTCATAAATATTGCACCGAGCATAGAGACTATTACAAAAATAAAATTGTCAGAAATAAAGCGTTTTCATCGATTTATGTCGAATATAGACGAATATTATGTAAATTAAAAAAAATATTAAAAAAAAGTATCAAATTACCAAAAAGTAAGAAGGATTTAGCTTTGAAATGTGGAATTATACACCAAGTCTCCAATAGACAAAGGTGGTGAACACAAATGCAAATTACTGATGTAAGACTCCGCCGCGTGAACTCTGAAGGACGTATGAAGGCTATCGCATCTATCACGATTGATAACGAATTCGTTGTTCATGATATTCGTGTAATCGATGGAAACAACGGTATGTTCGTTGCTATGCCAAGTAAGCGTACTCCAGACGGAGAATTCCGCGATATCGCTCATCCAATCTCCTCAACTACAAGAGAGAAGATCCAATCTGCTGTATTAGCAGAGTATGAGCTTGCAGCTGATGAAGTTGTAATCGAAGAAGTATCGTAATACGAGAAGTTATTATTAGTCTGTTAACAAGGGGGAAGAGAGCTTAGGCTCTCTTTTCTTTTTTTGTATAATAAGATATATTCAGATGAGGGTTTTATTGATGAAGGGGGCTTAAGTGACATGAAAATTATGTCTATTGTATTAGCGGCAGGACAGGGCAAGCGTATGAAATCCAAACAATATAAAGTATTACATCCCGTATGCGGTAAGCCGATGGTGGGTCATGTATTAGATACAGTTATTCAAGCAAATAGTGAAAAAATAGTTGTCGTAGTAGGTCACGGTGCCCAGCAGGTTCAGACATTCATTGGCGACCAAGCACAATTTGTGAAGCAGGAGCAGCAATTAGGTACGGGGCACGCCGTACAGCAAGCTGAAGGCTTACTAGGCGCTGAAGAAGGCACAACGATCGTAATCTGCGGAGATACTCCACTTGTTCAAGCAAGCACGATTAAGCAAATGTTGAAGCTGCATGAAGAAAGCGGAGCAGTAGCGACAATACTAACGGCATTATTTGATAATCCGACTGGCTATGGTCGTATTATTCGTAATGAAGCAGGCATAGTTGAGCGTATTGTAGAGCAGAAGGATTGTTCGGATACTGAAGCGGCAGTTCAAGAAATTAATACAGGAACGTATTGCTTCGACAATAAGAAATTATTTGAGGCTCTAAGTCGTGTAACGAATAATAACGCGCAAGGTGAATATTATTTGACGGATGTTATCGGATTGTTCAGACAAGCTGATGAAGTTGTACAGGGCTATTGCACATCCGATATCGCAGAAGCTATCGGGGTTAATGATCGTGTAGCACTGGCAGAAGCAGAGCAGCAGATGCGCACGCGGATTAATCTTCAGCATCTTGTTAACGGTGTAACCATTATCGATCCAGCATCGACTTATATCGAGTCGGGTGTAGTCATTGGTGCAGATACGATTATTTATCCTGGAACGGTGTTGAAAGGTAAGACTACGATTGGGGAAGATTGTATTCTTGGACCACAATCTGATCTAGCTCATTGTACGATCCATAATGGAGTATCCATCAAACATTCGGTACTTGATCATGCAGAGGTAGGGGATGAAAGCAGCATTGGACCATTTGCCTACTTGCGTCCTGGTACGAAGGTTGGCAAGCGGTGTAAAGTTGGCGATTTTGTAGAGCTGAAAAACGCTATCCTTGATGACGGCAGTAAAGTATCACATCTAAGCTATGTTGGTGATGCTGAAGTAGGGAAAGAAGTTAATATTGGCTGTGGCGCAATTACCGTTAACTATGACGGGATTAACAAAGCAAAAACGGTTATTGGCGATCATGCTTTTATTGGCAGTAACGTTAATCTAATCGCTCCAGTTAATGTTGGCCAAGGTGCATATGTCGTTGCAGGTTCAACGATTACTAGAGATGTGCCGGCTGGTGACTTAGCTATTGCCCGTCAACGACAAGAAAACAAACCTGAATACGCAGATAAAATTCGCGCTCGTGCGAAAGCGAAGAAGGATAAGGATTAAGAGCCTATGCTTCCGATGTATTTTTCTGCACGGAGAAGGTAGGTTTTGAGGCTCTGAAAAATTGAAGGTCTATGCTTCCGATGTATTTTTCTGTACGAAGAAGGTAGGTTTTAAGGCTCTGAAAAATTGAAGGTCTATGCTTCCGATGTATTTTTCTGTACGAAGAAGGTAGGTTTTAAGGCTCTGAAAAATTGAAGGAGACGAAGTATAATGAAATGGATTGTAGGTCTGGGAAATCCAGGCGCTAGCTACGCAAAAACACGTCATAATGTCGGCTTTATGGTTATTGATGAACTATCTCGCCGCTTTGGTATCACTATGAATGGGAGCAAGTATAAAGCACTAGTTGGCGAAGGTAATATTGCTGGCACAAAGGTAGCTTTAATTAAACCAATCACCTATATGAACTTATCTGGCGAAGCAGTTCGAGCTTATATAGACTTCTATAAGCTTAACGTTGAAGATGGAATTATCGTCTATGATGATCTTGATACGGAGGTAGGTAAGCTTAGACTACGCTATCAGGGCAGTGCAGGCGGTCATAACGGCATTAAGTCACTTATTGCGCATTTGAATACACAAAAGTTCAATCGCGTGCGTATGGGTATTTCTCGCCCTGAACCAGGTATCGTCATTGCGGATTATGTGTTAAGTAAATTTGCTAAGGCAGAGCAAGGTCGTCTAGAAGAGATGATCAGTAATGCCTGTGATGCGATCGAATATAGTCTGAAACACCCATTCGAAGATACGATGGGCAAATATAATGGGTAATAGATTATAAAAATTAGGGCATACTGAAGGGTATAAATAACCTTCGGGAGGCATAACATGGCTGTAACCTATATTTGCAAATATTGCAGATCCAATATTGGTAAGATCGAAGAGACGGTTATATCTGAGCAGCGTCTAGGCTTCAATTCCTTGACCGACGATGAACGTAAAGATATAATAACGTATAATTTAAATGGCGACATTGTAGTGCAGCTCGTTTGCGATTACTGCAATGAAGCATTAAGCAGTAACCCGGAATTGATGCTAATTAATAATCCTTTGCAGTAGTCAAAGTCAAAGAGTCATCTTCACCAGCCGGGTAATCTGCGAAGCAACAAATCGTAATTACAGGTGAATCATTTGAACTTCCTCACGTGCGTAACAGCCGTCCACAAGCTAGCGTCACCCAGTGGATGGCTTGTTTGCGCACAATATGTGAGTTGTTATAGTGCAAGATAGAGTTACATAGCTTGTAGCTTAGAAAGAAGGTGTCTCACAAATTGAAAGCGCTAATAGAGTTATTTGCTGAAGACTCTGAGTTAAAATCAGTAGTACAAGGCTTTGAAAAAGGAATGAAAGAACAGATGGTGTCAGGGCTCGCGGGCTCTTCTAGGCAAGTGTTTCTCGCAGCATTAGAAGATCGCTTGCAGCAACCTTTACTAGTTGTTACGCATAATATGTTTTCCGCTCAGAAAATAGCAGAAGACTTGCAAGATTGTTTGTCTAGTGACAAGGTGCTACTATACCCTGCCAATGAATTAATGGCTGCTGAGGCAGCAATATCTAGCCCCGAAACATTAGCCCAAAGAATGGATGTACTACTATCCTTGGCTAAAGGCTTTCGTGGCATTGTTGTCGTGCCATTTTCGGGAATTAGAAGATATCTTCCGACCAAGGAAGCTTTTCTACACGCCGAATTAGAAATTTCCGTAAATCAGCAAATAGATCCTGATCATTTTCTCCATAAGCTCAATGAGCTTGGTTATACGAGAGCTGATCGTGTGGAATCTAAAGGTGAGTTAAGTGTGCGGGGTGGAATTATAGACTTCTATCCACTTACTTCAAAGCTTGCCGTACGTGTTGAATGGTTCGGAGATGAAATTGACTCGATACGTACCTTTGATCCAGTAGATCAACGTACCGTTGAACGTATGGATAGTTTCGTGATTCCGCCAGCACAAGAAATATTAGCAACGAAAGAAAGAATGGAAACGGCAGCAAGGCATGCAACGAATCTATTAGAAGCTCAGCTAGATAAGATGACTGATCGTGCTACGCAGGACAAGTTGCGTGATCAGATTGGAGCCGAAATTGGCAAGCTTCGAGAAGGAATCTACTTCTCTGAAATTTATAAGTACATTTCATTACTATATCCGGAGCAGCAAAGCATACTAGACTTTGTGCCAGCCGATACATTGCTGGTGCTCGATGAACCAAGTCGATTAATAGAAACAGCGAAGCAGCTTGAACGCGATGAGTCGGAATGGAACTTACATTTATTGCAAAACGGTAAGTCATTGCCGAGCTTTGTGCTTGCTAGAGAAAGCACACAAATTCTACAGTATCGTCCGTTTCCAACATTATTTCTTCAGCTATTTTTAAGACAAATTCCCCATACGCAACCGCAAAATATCGTCAATATTACGACGCGTACGATGCAAAGCTTCCACGGTCAGATGAATGTGCTGAAGGCGGAGATGGAACGTTGGCGGAAAAACAATGCAACGATCATTATGCTAGCGGGCAACAAAGAGCGCTTAGATCGGATGCAACGTGTATTATTGGATTATGATATTGTGTCACCACAATTGCTAGAAGGTAACTTACAGCAAGGTTTTGAGTTGCCATCATCTAACTTAATTGTCATTACTGAAGGAGAAATGTTCACGCAGAAGCAACGTAAAGCTAGACGTGTAGATAAGAAGATGGACAATGCTGAGCGTATTAAGAGCTATACAGAATTAAAAGTTGGCGATTATGTTGTCCATCAAAATCATGGCGTCGGTAAATACGTAGGGATTGGCACACTGGAAATTGGTGGAATTCACCGCGACTATTTACATATCGTATATGCAGCTGGTGATAAGCTTTCTGTACCTGTAGACCAAGTTGATCTGATTCAGAAATATGTAGGTAATGAAGATAAAGAGCCTAAAGTGAATAAGCTTGGCGGCTCGGAATGGACGAAGGCGAAAAGTAAGGCAAGATCATCGGTGCAAGATATTGCGGATGATCTTATTAAGCTATACGCGGAAAGACAAGCGACTCCTGGCTTTGCATTTAGTAAAGATACAACATATCAAAATGAATTTGAAGCGATGTTTCCGTACGAGGAAACAAAGGATCAACTACGAGCGATTCAAGAAATTAAGCGAGATATGGAAAAAGCGCAACCGATGGACCGACTATTATGCGGTGATGTTGGCTATGGTAAGACGGAGGTTGCGGTTCGCGCCGCCTTCAAATCAGCGATGGAGGGCAAGCAGGTTGCCGTACTCGTACCTACGACAATATTGGCGCAGCAGCATTATGAAACGTTCCGTGAGCGATTCAGTGGCTATCCTATTAATGTCCAGGTTATGAGTCGTTTCCGCTCCCGCAAAGAGCAAAATGAAACGATTAAAGGGTTGAAGAATGGTACGGTTGATGTTGTTATTGGTACACATCGTCTCCTGTCCCAAGATATTATATTCTCTGCATTAGGAATCGTTATTGTCGATGAAGAACAACGCTTCGGAGTAACACACAAAGAAAAGTTGAAAAAACTAAAAACAAGTGTTGATGTGCTTACATTAACAGCGACACCTATTCCACGCACACTTCATATGTCTATGCTAGGGGTACGTGACTTGTCTGTAATTGAAACACCACCTGAAAATCGTTTCCCTGTACAGACCTATGTATTGGAGCATTCGCATGCGCTAGTTCGTGAATCGATTGAGCGTGAATTAGCACGTGGCGGGCAAGTGTATTACTTATATAATCGTGTGCAAGGTATCCAACAAATTGCTGAGGAAATAAGTGAGCTTGTACCTGGTGCTCGTGTTAGCGTTGGGCATGGACGAATGAGTGAGCAGGAGCTTGAATCGACGATTCTAGATTTTCTTGACGGTGAATCAGATGTATTGGTAAGTACAAGTATTATTGAGACGGGTGTAGATATTCCGAACGTTAATACATTGATCGTGCATGATGCTGATAAAATGGGATTGTCTCAACTCTATCAACTACGTGGACGTGTTGGTCGTTCTAATCGAATTGCGTATGCATATTTCACATATCAACGAGATAAAGTATTAACCGAAGTGGCTGAAAAACGTTTGCAATCGATTAAAGAATTTACAGAGCTTGGTTCAGGGTTCAAAATTGCAATGCGTGATTTGTCGATTAGGGGAGCGGGTAACTTACTTGGAGCCGAGCAGCATGGTTTTGTTGCTTCCGTTGGTTTTGAGATGTTCTCGCAAATGCTTGCTGAAGAGATCAAGATTAGAAAACAACAGATGGATGGCGTGGAAGTTGAAGAGAAGAAAGCTGTTCAGACCGTTATCGATCTTAGTGTAGATGCGTATTTACCGAATGAATATATTTACGACAGCATACAAAAAATTGAGATTTACAAAAAAACTGCCGTCATATCGACCATTGAAGAATCAGATATATTAATCGAAGAGATCATCGATCGTTTCGGTGACTTACCGCAATCGGTTGTTAATCTAATGACGGTTGCTCGCTTGAAGGTGCTTGGTTCTTTACTTGGTATTACGCAGATTACGAATAAAAATGATGATTTCCGCTTATTATTCGATACGATGCCTAAGAAAAAGGCGGTCCGAAAAGATATTGATAAATTATGTTTGAAGATGGAAAATCGCTTTAAGCAATCAAGAGAAGATGAAGGCTCATATAGTATTGAATTGCGTGGCAAAGGTTTGTCGATGGAACAAAAGTTACATTTATCCGAGCGATTCCTATTTGAATATCAATCTTTAACTCAGCAAGTGGAAGAGAGTCTTCATAAGGCAACAACGTAATGAAAAATTGGCTTTTGCTTTATAGAATCTGCTACAATGGATAGCAGATTCCAACATTCGAAAGGGGTTTACACATGTTATTAAATTTTACAGCTAAGAGCTTTAGTAAAGCGCTAAAGTTAATCGTAATATCTGCAGTGTTCGTAGCATTATTGGCTGCCTGCGGTAAAGATGAAGTTAATCCTTCCTTAACGTTCAAGGGTGTCGAAGGTGGAGAAGTTATCGCAACGTATAAAGACGGTACGGTAACTGATCTAGAGTTTAATAAGTTCAAATCAGGCATTGCTTTATTACAAGGGATGGACGAAGCGCTTCTTGATCAAAGTGAATATCGTGAAGCGTTTTTAGAACAATATATTACGTACAAAATTTTGGCTCACCGTACTACGGAAGAGCAACAAGAGAAGTCCAAAGAAGAAGCATTAGCGAGTTTCGAGCAAACAAAAGAAGGACTAGCTGTATATGGTGACTTCAAAGATATGCTGAAAGAAAAGAATTTAACAGAAAATGATATGGCTTCGCTTATTATGATTGCTGCTACTGCTAACGAGTATATTCAAAGCCAAATTACTGACGATATGATTAAGGAAGAATACGAAGCAAATAAAGATATTTATACGCTTTATAACGGTCGTCAAATTGATGTGAACAATAGTGTGGTAGACGCAACAACGCAACAAGTAACAGAAACTCGTTCGGATGAAGAAGCGTTAGCTCGTGCGAAAGAGGTACAAGCTAAGCTTGTGGCAGGCGGAGACTGGGAAGCATTAGCTGCCCAGTATTCTGATGATGCAAGAACAAAAGCTACTGGCGGAGTATTCACAAACTATATGGGTGGATATTGGACTGAAGAGATTAAGACGGCTGCATTCACGCTTCCGTTGAATGAAGTGAGCGAGCCGATTAAATCTTCGACTGGCTACAGTATTATTAGAGTAGAAGCACGCGATGTTTTAGAGTATGATGCGATTGCTGATACAACGATAGAAATGATTCGTAACGTATTATCTAATACGGTAACAACAAACTTTGTGAATGACGAGTTACCAGGCTACGAAATTAACATGACATTACCTCCACTAGAAACAACAGAAGGCGATCAAGCGCCTGCGACAAAAACACCTGAAAAATAATAAATAGCGAAATAAGACAGCGGTCGTTCGTTATTGTATAAAAAGCTCATCTACGTCCATATTAGACGTAGATGAGCTTTTTGTGTGCAGGAATGGAACCGGGATTTCGGTTATAGATCATAATACAGTGCGATAAGCAATTCCATTATTATTGAGAAATGATGTCATTGTTATGTATAAGATGCTAGTTATGGATGAATACTATGGTCAGATTCAATTTTTGGCTGCACCTTATGTTATTGGAGTTCTTATAGAAGAAGTAATGAATACAAACTATTTTGATCTGTTTGAAAGAGAGGTCTTGCGTAATGAAAGCTACAGGCATTGTTCGTCGTATTGACGATTTGGGTCGTGTTGTAATACCGAAAGAAATTCGTCGCACATTAAGAATTCGTGAAGGCGATCCATTAGAAATATTTGTTGACCGTGATGGTGAAGTTATACTTAAGAAATACTCTCCTATAGGGGAACTAGGTGACTTTGCTAAGGAGTATGCGGAATCGTTATTCGAAAGTATTGGACATATTACACTTATTTCCGACCGAGATACGATTATTACTGTTGCAGGAGCATCAAAAAAAGAAATGCTCGATAGATCTATTGGACAAACGTTAGAGGATTGTATGGATAATCGCAAGACACATCTAGAAACAAATAGTGGAAGTTATGAAATTGTTAAAGATCAGCCAGATACTTACAGCTCCTACATCATTGCACCGATTATTGCAGGCGGAGATCCCATCGGTACGGTTGTTATGCTTACTAAGGAAGATAACGTTAAGATTGGTAATCTAGAACAGAAAATGGCCGAAACTGCAGCGGCATTTCTAGCGAAGCAAATGGAACAATAATCGACAGTTTTCACGTGAAACATACAAGCTTCCTCATCCAGATAACAATTCTGGCAGAGGAAGCTTTTTTCACCTATAATGATGTGATATAACAAGTACAAGTTCAAAAAGTGGGCTTTTTGAACAACCTATACAAACCACAATAGAATCGGGTGAACATGAAACATTGAGTCTTAGAACAAAGTGGCTGAAGCTAAGTGGTTATGGTGCGCTATGGTTAACATCGGCAACATTTGCTACGAAGCTCATTGGTGTATTGCAAAAGATACCGCTGCAAAATCTAGCGGGAGATGCGGCATTTGGTATTTATAATATTGTATATCCTATTTACCAGCTAATGATGGCATTAGCGATTGCCGGAATTCCAACGGCGCTGGCCTTTTATGTTGCGCAAAAAAATGAAAAAGAGCAGCATAATACTTTGTCTATAGCATTAGTTGTCATTAGTGGGGCAGCAGTATTGAGCTGTATAATCGGATTGTTAGCTGCGCCTTGGCTCGCTAATCTTATTGGTAATGATGAGGTTATAACATCTATTCGGATTTTAGCACTTGCGCTATTGTTTACTCCTTTACTAGCTGTATATCGAGGGTACTATCAAGGAAAAGATGATGCTAAAGCATCTTCTATCTCGCAATTGATTGAGCAATGCGTTCGAGTAGCGTGTATGCTGTTACTGCTTTGGATTGGACTTAGCTACAATTGGTCAGATAGTAAGCTTGCGGCTGGCGTGATGTTCGGTTCAGTTGTCGGAGCTATCGCAGCACTGTTATGGTTTTTGTTATATCAAAAAGGTGACAAGATCGTGCGGGTAGAACGGAAGCTTATTGCGACAGAAGGTAAA
Organism: Paenibacillus sp. Y951; assembly: GCF_056786395.1. Taxonomy (NCBI): domain Bacteria; kingdom Bacillati; phylum Bacillota; class Bacilli; order Caryophanales; family Paenibacillaceae; genus Paenibacillus; species Paenibacillus sp. Y951. Next base: position 30,945 of record NZ_JBXCIY010000022.1, read on the forward strand.
TTATTATTCCGAATGGCTTTACCGACCGCGCTGGCGGCTATAGTTGTGCCGATGGTAGCTGTTGTTGATGCAATAAGTATTCCTCGCTTTATGCTGGGGGCAGGTGAACAGGTTTCATTTGTAATGGCGGAATTTGGTCGATACAGCCGTATACAACCGCTTATTCAATTAGTTTCGATGTTGCTTGGTGCATTTGCCGCAGGCTTTATTCCTAATTGGGTGAAGCGAGGTAAAACAGCACTTTATGGGGAAAGATTATTACTCGTTCATCGACTCGCATGGATGATCGGAGCAGCGGCAGCAGTTGGTCTATGTCTGCTCGCTACGCCGTTAAATATTATGTTATATAAGAATACGGAAAGTCTGATGACCTTCCGTATTCTAAGTTGGACGACATTAGCAAGCAGTATGTTAGCTGTACAAGCCCCATTACTACAGGCTGCAGGAGTAAGAAAGCTACCACTATACTTGTTGCTTATTGCAGCTGGAAGTAAAGCGCTGTTGAACTATATATTTGTGCCAATTTGGGGTATTGAGGGTGCGGCATTGTCTGGAAATATTGCCCTATTTATTCCCGCAATAATCGGTGCATTAGTACTGCGACGGGCAACGAAACATATAGATGCAGTTGTGCATCGCAGGGCATATAGCTGGCTAGAGGCGCTACGAGTGCTTGCTGTAACGCTGCTAGCGCTTGTACTGATGATTCTATCGATTAACATCGTCAGTGAGCTTGTTCGTTATCTATGGCCGCTAGGCTGGAATATACGTCTTTACTCTACGTTAGAGTCACTATTGTCGGTAGTAGTTGGGTCGATTGTATTCGGTCTCATACTTCTAGTATGTAAAGGTATAACTAAAACGGAGTTGAAATTGTTGAATAATCGCGATTGATTGTTCAGATGAAAAGCGAAGGAGTGAGTAGCAAATGATGAAATCAATTACTGTCGTTGGACTAGGTTCAGGTAGTGAGGATCAGATTACATTAGGGATATGGAAACAGATTAAAGAGGCAAGTCAGCTTTATGTTAGAACTGAACATCATCCGATGATGAAGCTGTTACATGATGAGCATATCGCTTATATAAGCTTTGATAGCATCTACGAGGCGCATAGTAATTTTCCAGAGGTATATGCAGAAATCGTTCAAACATTGCTGCAGAGCGTTCAGGCTATTGCAGAAGCGGGCGAAGAGGCTCATATCGTCTATGCGGTGCCTGGACATCCTATGGTCGCGGAAAGCACTGTTCAGCAGCTTATTACGCGTTGTGAAGCGGAAGGGATAGCCTTACATATTCGTGGCGGTGAAAGTTTTTTGGATGCAGCGTTCACAGCACTTAGATTCGATCCTATCGAAGGATTTGCATTACTTGATGCGGCCGAGCTGCAGCCATCGTTATTGCAACCGCAATTGCATACACTAATCGGGCAAGTTTATGATAAGTATACGGCATCTGATGTAAAGCTGGCATTGATGGAGCGGTATCCAGATGACTATGAGGTTATTGTTGGGCATGCACTAGGCGTAGCGGGCGAGCAGGAGCTCATCTCCGTGCCTATCTATGAATTAGATCGAATAGATGGCTATCACAACCTATCGATCATCTATGTGCCGCGTACGACCGATGAGGCCGTGCGTAATCGTAGCTTCGACCGCCTGCATGAAATTGTTACGATTCTACGTAGTCCAGAAGGTTGTCCATGGGATCAAGAACAGACTCATCAATCGATTCGCAAAAATTTCATTGAGGAGCTGTACGAAGCGTTGGAAGCAATTGATGCCGATGATCCTGAGGGAATGCAGGAGGAGTTCGGTGATGTACTATTGCAATTAATGCTGCACAGTCAGATGGAGGAGGAGCTAGGCAGCTTCTCCATCTATGATGTGCTTCAGACGTTGAATGAGAAATTAATTTATCGTCATCCGCATGTATTTGGTGAAGACTCTGCTCAAAGCTCAGAGGAAGCGCTAGTCAGCTGGGAGAAGATGAAAGCTGAAGAGCAACGTGCTAATGGAATTACTGATCAACGGCCATCTAAGCTCGATGGTATTCCGAAAGACTTACCTGCTATTCTAACTGCTTATAAAATTCAGAAAAAAGCTGCTAAAGTTGGTTTTGATTGGGATGAGATTGGTCCTGTACTTGCCAAAATCGAAGAGGAACTTGCCGAATTGAAGGAAGTTATTGCATCCGATGAGCAGGATAAGCAAGCGGAAGAATTAGGTGATCTGCTATTTGCAGTTGTGAATGCTGCTAGATTCATTCATGCGGATCCGGAAGCATCACTTGCCCGGACAAATATGAAATTTAAAGCTAGATTTCAATATATTGAAGAGCAGCTTCGTATAAATGATAAAAGCTTTGACGATACTGATTTAGTAGAGATGGATCGATGGTGGGAGGAAGCCAAAGGGATTGTAAAATTCTAAAAGTCGTCATAAACTTTGCTTATTCAGCAAATCTTGTAAATAATTTAATAGGAATAAGAAGGATTTTGTAAACTTTAGTTGAATTAATAATCTTCGTGAGATTCAAATGCATATTGCTGTAATCTCACTAAATGGCGTTAGCCTTAAATTAAACATATATTTTTCAGGAGGAATATAAGAAATGAACAAAACAGATCTAATTAATAACATTGCAGAAAAAAATGGTTTAACGAAACGTGATGTAGAAACAGTACTTAACGGTTTTCTTGCTGAAGTAACAGAAGCGCTTGCTGGTGGAGATAAAGTACAACTTATTGGTTTTGGTACTTTTGAAACTCGTAAACGTTCTGGACGTGTTGGTCGTAACCCTCAAACGGGTGCTGACATTAACATCCCTGAAACTACTGTTCCCGCTTTTAAAGCTGGTAACAAACTGAAAGAAGCTATAAAGTAGTCTATGCGCTTAGATAAATTTCTCAAAGTATCAAGACTAATTAAGCGACGTACCGTTGCCAAAGATGTGTCAGAACAGGGACGGATTTGGATCAACGGCCGTGAAGCTAAGCCTAGTAGTGCCGTTAAAGTAGGCGATGAATTGCAAATCCAATATGGTCAGAAGATCGTAACGGTGCGCATAGATCGTATTGCTGAGGCAACGCGAAAAGACGAAGCCACGGAGCTTTATACTTTGGTGAAAGAAGAAGCACGCCCAAAAGAGAATCTTCTGGATTGGGAATAGATATCATAGAGAGTAGTATCATTCACGAAAGTGAGCGATACTACTCTCTTTTGTATAGTTAATAGTTCTAAAGTTAGAATGCCCTCCATAAACTATAAGAAATGAATAGAAGTGGAGGACGAGTCTATGATGGAACAACCGAAAAAGCAAAAACAGCAGGATGTAAAGCTAACGAATAGGAAGCTATTAGAGCTCACAGGAGTAACTAAGGTGGAGAGCTTCGATAGTGAGCTGTTTTTGCTAGATACGGAACTCGGAATGCTTACAATTACGGGGCATAATCTGCATATGAAACATTTAAGTCTAGAACAGGGCTTAGTTGCAATAGAGGGTATGGTATACTCACTCGCCTATTCTGATGGCAAAAACGCTGGCAAGAGTAAAGGCGTATTCGGTAAGTTATTTCGATGAGCTTAAGTATACAATGGTTAACGTTAGGCACAATGTTAATGTCTGGTGTTGGGATGGGAATAATCTTCGATGGTTATCGAGTCGTTTCCTCAGAGTTTAAATTTCCGCGCTGGTCATTATCATTGCTTGATCTATTATATTGGATTGCATCGGCAATGATCGTCTTTCGAATGCTATATGTAAGCAATAATGGCGAGGTGCGTGCATATGTATTTGTTGGACTAGCTATCGGCGTTGTCGTTTATTACTGGTTATTCAGTAAAGCAACAACAAAAATAACGCTATGGTTGATTAACGCTGTGAAATGGTGTATACAATTAATAACGAACATTTTCCACTTTATAGTAATAAAACCCATTATTGTTATATGGGCAATACTACTTTTTATTATGAAACTTGGTTCTAAGATCACTATTGGAATTGGAAAACTTGTGCTACAATTACTACGTCCGTTCATAAAACTAACAATATGGATACTTTCTCCCATTACAAAGCCGCTGGGTAGGTGGCTCAACCCGTATTGGGAAAAATCGAATATATCAACTAAGCTAGCGAAAATGTGGAACGTTGTGAAGCAAAAGTCGCAGTCATGGTTAAGGAGGAAGTAGCAAATGGCTCAAACAAAATCAAAACAATCATTTAGTGGGGCAAAGCGAAGATTTAAGATATTGTTTGTGCTTGCTGCAATTTTCTTAGCCTGGGCAGGTTACACATTTCTGAATCAGTCCAATCAACATGATGCGATCCAAGAGAAGCTAATGTCCCTCGAAAGTAATCGTGATTTAATCTCGCAAGAGCTTGATTCTCTAACAACACAAGTCAAGCTGCTCAATGATCCAGAGTATATGGCTCAACTTGCAACAAAGGAGCAAGGAATGGTAAAAGAAGGCGAACAGCAAATATTTAGTGAGCAACCATGATGCCTGTCTGTTGACCTTAATTCGTCGATTCGGTTATAATCACGATATGAGCAATTTTATGCGTAACTGTTGATCGTACGTAAGATTGACTTTATATTACTTTAAGAGAGGAACATTTTATTTTATGGCAATTGAAGTGGGCGCCAAATTAGAAGGAAAAGTGACGGGTATTACTAATTTCGGAGCATTTGTTGATTTATCCGGAGGAGTCACTGGGCTAGTTCATATTTCCGAAATCGCTGATAACTATGTCAAGGATGTTAAAGATCATTTGAAGATCGAAGATGTCGTTACAGTTAAAGTTATTAATGTGGACAAAGATGGTAAGATCGGTCTTTCAATCAAACAAGCTGTTGATCGTCCAGCAGGAGAGCAAGCTCCACCTTCTCGAGAACGACATTCATCTGGAGGACAAAGCGGAGAGAGATTTAATCGCGGTGGTAGTAGCAGCGGCGGCAGTGGTGGCGGCGGCGGAAACTTTGAAAGAGGCGGTCGTCCATTCAATAAGCAAGGTGGCGGCAAACCTGGCTTTGGTAAGCCAAGCTTTGGTAAAGTGACGTTCGAGGATAAAATGTCTAAGTTCTTAAAAGATAGTGAAGAGCGCATTTCATCTTTGAAAAAGAATACTGAAGGTAAACGTGGCGGTCGCGGAGCAAAACGAGACTAGTTACGATTCCTATGTTGATACAAGCAGGGCCACTATGGCTCTGCTTTTTTGTTTTTCCTTTAGAGGAAGTTCAAAAAGCGGACTTTGATAATGATGATTATGCTAACGAAGCGTAATCGGCATCGAATTTGCTTGTCGTATTAACGTATAGAACAGAAACTTTCGGTCAACATTCTTCATCTGAAACGGTAACTCTAGTTGATTCGTCAAATATTGTTTGAGGTTGCCGACACAATAAGGCCGATGTACTGCAACGATCTTGTTCATAGGCAGCATGCTCATCTGTTGCTATGATTGAGGTTGAATGACTTCCGACAAGTGATGCGAGCGTCGTTAGTTTTGTCGGAAAAAACTTTTGACCATCTTCCTTCAAGTGACAAAATCTGTTGAGACAACCATCTATAATGAGGGACACATTAACATTCGGATGGTGGTGCGACGGTATGAAGAAGGGTAATTCAATATTTGCCCCGTTGAACGAAGGGCAAGCTCGTGTTGGTGAGAAATTGTTACAGGTGAAGTGGATAAACAAAAGTTATGAGGCAGTGTCTAGTAGGAAGTGGGATATTTTACTGATCGGGCTCGCATTTTTGTTAGGTAGAGCAGTCATTCTAGATTCGCTAATGTCATTTGCAGTAGCTTATTTTGCAGTCATCTATTTTATTCGTAAAGATTTGGCACTTATGACAGGTATTATAACGGTACTAGGCAGTTTGTTCGCCGTTACACCAGCACCTTTATGGATTGCATTAGAAATTCTCGTTGTATATTTACTATTTCGTGGATTACAGGCTTATGAACGAGTTGCCATTTCTAAAGTGCCGCTTGTTGTTTTCATAGGGGTATTGCTCGTACAGCTATTCCATACCTCTATTGGAAATTCTTTAGATTGGTATAATCTCACAATGGTGATTGTCGAAGCTGCCCTTGCCTTTATTTTGACGTTAGTGTTCATTCACGCCATCCCAGTCATTACTTTTTCACGTAAATCAGCAAAATTGAAGCATGAAGAAATCATTTGTGTCATGATCCTACTCGCTTGTGCTATGACTGGCACCGTAGGTTGGGTTGTGGAAGGGGTTTCAGTAGAACATGTGCTATCTCGCTATATGCTGCTCATCTTCGCTATTGTAGGCGGTGCACCACTAGGTGCGACGGTAGGGGTAATCGCAGGTTTAATTATCAGTCTTGCTAATTTTAGCGCGGTGCTACAAATCGGTGTGCTTTCATTCGCAGGTTTGTTAGCGGGCTTACTACGTGAAGGTGGAAAGCTAGGGTCTGCATTCGGACTATTGCTTGGTACTTCTATTTTAACGGTATACGTTGGTGGGCAGGGTGAAATATTCACATCGGTATGGGAATCAGCATTTGCTACTTTACTGTTTTTGTTAACACCTAAAGGAATAACGAATGCGATATCGCGGTATATACCTGGCTCGCTAGAAAATAATAAATCACATTACGAGTATGCGAAACATATTCGTAATGCTACGGCAGCACGAGTATTCCATTTTTCAGATATGTTCAAACAATTATCGAATAGCTTCTATCCGAATTACGTAAGTGGACAAGCAGTAAGTCAAGAAGAAAAAGTGGTGCAGTTTATCGATGCCGTTGCGATGCAGAGCTGCCATAATTGCCATAAGCAAAAATCATGCTGGGGTGATAAATTATTTCCAACAAAAAAAATGATGAATGAGATGATGACGAGTATCGAGGCAAGGCAAGGGGGATTACAAAAAGATATCCCACGCGCATGGAAAGCACATTGCAGTCGTGTAGATGAAGTGCTAACTGCGATGAAGCATCAGTATGAACTGTATAATCTCAATTATAAATGGCAACGACAAATTCATGAGCTGAAGGGACTTGTTGCCGATCAATTATTAGGAGTCTCACAAGTAATGGAGGATCTATCGCTGGAAATTAAACGAGAAGGTCAAACGCTGCATGTACAGGAGGAGCAAATTAAAGAGGCGCTAGAAGGGTTAGGTTTATCCATTCAGAGCATCGACATTATTAGCTTAGAGCTCGGTAATGTGGAAATCGAGGTACAGCATAGCTTTGATGGTGGTTTCGAGGAGTGCAGAAAAATTATTGCACCATTACTTAGTGATATATTAGGGGAAAATATTACGGTCCGTAGTGAATCATCATGGTCACAGCATAGTGAGCTGAAGCGAGCAATGTTTGCATCGGCAAAACAATACGAAGTGGAAATTGGTGTAGCAGGCGTAGCAAAAGGTGGCGATCTGTTATCGGGGGATAGCTTTAGTATCGTCGAGCTAGATAGTGGGAAGTTTGCTGTAGCGATTAGTGATGGAATGGGGAATGGGGAACGGGCAAGGCAAGAAAGCAGTGCTGCGCTATCTATTCTTCAGCAACTATTACAATCAGGAATGAATGAGCAGCTAGCTGTTAAATCGGTTAATACAATATTGTTGCTACGTTCTCCTGATGAAACATATGCAACGGTTGACCTTGCGATTATCGACCTCTATTCAGCAGACACAACGTTCTTGAAAATTGGCTCTACACCAAGCTTTATTAAGCGAGGGCAGGAAGTTATTCCGATATGTGCCAATAATTTACCCGTCGGAATTATTCAAGATATTGATGTCGACTTTATTCATATGCCATTATTACCAGGCGATGTATTAATTATGATGAGCGATGGTATTTATGATGCACCGGGATATGCGGTTAATAAGGACTTATGGATGAAGCGCGTCATAGGAGAATTGAAGAGTAATGATCCACAGGAAATTGCCGACTCTTTATTAGAGACGGTCGTAAGATTCCATGATGGGGAGATTGTTGATGATATGACGGTTCTTGTTACAAGATTGGATCGCTATGTCCCAGAATGGGCAACGTTTAAGTGGCCGGGGGTCGCAAAGATCGAAAGAGCACAAATCGTATCGTAGGGAAGTTCAAAAAGTGGACTTTGATAACGATGATTAGGCTAACGTAGCGTATTCGACATCGCATCTGAAGCGAACTTGGCAAGTACGGTTCGCATGTACCAACTACGTACATTTGCGCTTCCGCCTTGCTCAAGTAACGCTCCACCTGCTCGGTTCTTAAAGTCCACTTTTTGAACCTTTATTGTAAGCTTCGGACAATTGACCGCTCATGTACTCGTGCTGAACACATTGCTAGGATTTTGCTTACGATGGCTATACTATGGCAGCGAATGTGAAGCGATTATGAAGCGAACGTGTAAGGATAGTTCAAACAGCAAGCAAAAAAGTTTTTTGTGAGCTCTTGCTAAGTAGCAATCTCTCAAAAAACTTTTTTATTGTCTACTATCTGAATGAGAAATCGCCAATTTCTGAAAATTGGCACTCTAGTGAATAACTAGAGTATAATTAATAGATCCAAGAAATAAGTAGTTTGCTAGGGTTAACTTCCTCTCATTTCGGCAAAGATAGAGCTATATAGTCTTATCTATGTCTGAAATACGAAGACTAGGCTTCTGATCTGCTTTTCACGAGTAGATAACGAAGCGTGGACGAAAAGTTTGAGGAGGTATAGTGATGAAGCAAATATTACTTATTACAGACGGTTGTTCTAATGTTGGGATGAGTCCTGTTGTCGCTGCGGCCCACGCCAAATCCGAAGGAATCTCGGTTAATGTTATCGGAGTAGTGGATCAAGGTGAATTGGGAGAGTATGGTTCGGCCGAAATTCATGAGATTGCTAGAGCAGGTGGAGGATTAAGTAGACTTGTCCAGACGAAGGAGCTAGCGCAAACTGTCCAGATGATGACACGCAAAACGGTTGTACAAACGATTCAAATGGCTGTTCAGAAGGAGCTGCAGCATGTACTCGGTAATCACTCTATAGAGGCATTAGCGCCAGAGAAGCGCAGCGAGGTCGTGCGCGTCATGGATGAGCTTACAGAGACAACAGAGTTGCAAGTCGCATTACTCATTGATGCGAGTGCAAGCATGCGTCCAAAGCTAGCATCTGTAGAGGAAGCTATCTATGATCTTATGCTGAGCTTGCAAGCTAGAGAAGGTAAAAGTGAAATTGCAGTGCTTCACTTCCCAGGTGCGAAGCATCAGGAGGATTGTGTTGTTGATTTGCAATGGACGAAGCATCTTAAAGGGATGCAATCAATTTTTCCGAAGTTGCATATGAGTGGTACAACACCAACAGGTCCCGCGCTTATGAAAGTTATAGAATTTTATACCGAGCAAAGAGCGAAAGCGCCATATGACCGGACAGAAATGGATGGGATAATGGGTGACGACGCTATCTAAATTACCCTTAAAAAAGGGAAATGTTCTTGTAGGCAAGTGGAAAGGTCAACAATATCTTGTAGAAAGATTGCTTGGCGAGGGCGCTAATGGTAAAGTATTTCTAGTCTCTAAAGATTGGAACTGGTATGCTTTGAAAATCGGTGCCAATGCGATCGATCTACAATCTGAAATCAATGCGCTTAAAGCGTTAGCCGGGCGTGATGTGTCAGCTAACGATAATTACTTGAAAGACGTTGATGATTGCATTATGCCAGACGGAAAAGAATATTCTTTCTATACGATGCGCTATGTAAAGGGGCTAGATATTCCTTCTTATATTGAGCAAAATGGGCAAGAGTGGTTTCCATTGCTAGCATTGAATATGCTACGTCGTCTTGGTCAACTTCATCAAGCAGGCTGGATTTTTGGCGATTTGAAGGTGGAAAACATTATTGCTGCGGAATACGGCCATGTTGAGTTGATTGATTACGGTGGTGCAACCAAAATAGGGAAGAGTGTGAAACAGTTTACGGAAATATATGATCGTGGCTATTGGAATAGCGGAACTCGCTGTGCTGACTCAGCTTACGATTTATTTTCATTTGCTACCCTTTGTGTCCAATTGTTTGCCCCACGTAAATTAAGCCAAGCTACGAATGAGTTAATACCGCAAAACCGGTCAATTGAGGAGCTAATGGCAATTGTCAAAACGATTCCTCAGCTTGCGCCTTATGAAGGATGGTTACTTAAGGCATTTCATGGACATTTTCGTGATGGTGAAGAGGCTGCAGAAGCTTGGAGAATGTTAGCACATCGACGGAAAGCTATTGTGAAGTCTAATAAAACGCCGCGTTGGCTGAAGGTGCTCATTACGATATCGGTACTTTCATTATGTACGGTAGCTTCCATAGCTTTATTGGATCTCGGTGGATTACTGAAATAGTTAGATTTGATAACAGAACGAGCCTTCTTGCTACTTAATATTGCAATTTTTGAACATAGGTTAGAAGGAGGTGCATGTTATGGGATTGGTTGAAGAAGCTTGGAATGTAGCGAAGAGTCAACAATTATGGCAACCTAATAGTACAATTGTTGTGGCCGTTTCAGGTGGGCCAGATTCGATGGCATTGCTACATATCCTTCATAGTATCGCATTACGTGACTCGCTCCAGTTGGTCGTTGCTCATGTTAATCATGGGTTTCGACCCGAGGAGTCTGCTGCAGAATATGAGCTAGTTAGACAGGCTGCCAAGCAATTAGCACTTATATGTGAATATACAGAACTAGACATGCCACTTTATTTGCAGGAAAACAGAGGCAATAGCCAAGCGGCCTCTCGACAACGAAGATATGCGTTCCTCTATGAAGTATGTGAACGTCATAATGCCAACTACATTGCACTTGCTCACCATGGTGATGATCAAGCTGAAACGGTACTTATGCATGTTTTACGAGGAACAGGTATTTCAGGGCTAAGTGGTATGGCTATGAAGCGTTCTGAAAAAAACGTGGAACTCATTCGTCCTCTACTTCGTATGAGGAAGGATGACTTGATTGTTTACTGTCACGAGCAGCAAATACGATATGTTAATGACAGTAGTAATGAGCAACGAGATTATTTCCGCAATAAAATTCGACTAGATGTTATTCCTTACTTAGAAACCTTTAATCCGAAGCTAACACAATCGTTAGCACGACTTGCTGATGTAGCGGGAGTTGAAGATGATTGGATGCAGCAACAAGCCAATCAAATGTTTGTAGAAGATGTGAAACATCAAGATCAGAGTATAATAATTAATTGCAAAGTGTTATTAGACGCTCACGTCGCTTTACAAAGAAGATTGATTAAACTAATATTAAGTTATCTTTCTCAAGAAGCAACTAGCATTTCGTTCGAGGGCATAGAGCGAATACGATGGGCTGCAGGAAATATTGCGACATCCACGTATCGTATCGATGTTGGCGAAGGGATCGTATGCGTCCGCGAATACGATATATTGCGCTTTGTACATAGTAATAATTATTCGCTTTTCCAGTCGACAAAAGCTAAGCCACTTATCATTGAACAACAACAGCTACCTTGTATGTTACAATACGGTAATTGGTTGATCTCATGTAAGCTTTACGAAGGCGATGCACAACTGCCGAATCCAGCTTCTAGATATGAAGCGGTATTTGATTATGATACGATTTCGTTTCCACTTACCATTCGTTCCCGATTAACTGGTGACCGAATGAATGTTATAGGGTTAAATGGAACGAAAAAAGTGCAAGATATGTTCGTGGATGAAAAAATCGCTATTTCTGAACGTGATACCTATCCAATCTTGCTCCAGCATTCGAATCAAATCATCTGGCTTCCTGGTGTGCGTAGATCAAGTTATAGCTTAGTCAATGAGCAAACGAATACTTATATTGTGATCACATGCAACAGAGGCAACCAATTTTAAGCTTGATCGATGAATAGGAATGAACTTGATTTAGAAACATAACATAGTTAAGTGTAGGAGGATTTCAGTTGTTAAACGACATTCAAGAAGTGCTATATAGTGAGGAACAAATTTCACAAAAGGTGAAAGAGCTTGGTGAACAATTAACGAAGGACTTTACAGGTCGCAATCCGCTCGTTATTTGTATCTTAAAAGGCGCATTTATTTTCATGTCTGATCTTGTGAAAGAGATCAAAATCCCACTAGAAATCGATTTTATGGCCGTCTCGAGCTATGGCCAATCTACAATTTCATCAGGCGTTGTCAAAATTATTAAAGACCTTGATGTTTCCGTTGAAGGTCGTGACGTGATCATTGTAGAAGATATTATCGATAGTGGTCTTACTTTAAGCTATTTGATCGATGTATTAGAGCATCGCAATGCGGCATCAGTTACTGTTGCAACGTTGTTTGACAAACCTGCTCGACGTACAGTAGATCTTCAGCCCCATTATAAGGGATATACATTACCAGACGAGTTCGTTGTCGGTTATGGCTTAGACTTTGCTGAAAAGTATCGTAATTTGCCATTTATCGGCATCCTTAAGCCAGAAATCTATTCGTAGGACTGGCCAGGCATGTCCTCGATAACAGCTATACGTTGTTATCGAAAGACATGCTATGTTAAAATAATTGAAGCGTCTGAGAGGAGGTAGGGGATGAAACGGTTCATCCGTAATTCAAGTTATTATTTAATTATTTTTTTGGTTACGATAGGGATCTATAATTACATTAGTAAAACAGGTGATACTTCCGAACCTTTGAGATACGATCAGCTAATTACAGCAATCGAATCAGGGAATGTGGCAGAATTAGTTTTGAGGTTTGAAGATCAATCCTACTTTGTAACAGGTAAGTATACACAGGTGCCAGCAGATGTTAGTAGTCAAAGCTTTACATCTCGTGCCGCAACTAGTTCTGTTCCACAACTTGAAGAACTTCGTAATGAATATGGATTCACATTAAAACATGAGAAGATGAAGACACCAAGTTTCTGGTCTAACTTCTTAGTAACATTAATACCGTTCATCTTAATTTTCGTATTGTTCTTCTTCTTAATGAATCAAGCTCAAGGTGGCGGCGGCAAAGTGATGAACTTTGGTAAGAGCAAAGCCAAGCTTTATACGGAAGACAAGAAAAAAGTTACGTTCCAAGATGTTGCAGGTGCAGATGAAGAGAAACAAGAACTTATCGAAGTGGTTGATTTCTTGAAAGATCCTCGTAAGTTCAACTTGGTAGGTGCTCGTATTCCGAAAGGGGTACTTCTTGTAGGACCTCCAGGTACAGGTAAAACATTGCTGGCAAGAGCAGTTGCTGGAGAAGCTGGCGTACCATTCTTTAGTATTTCAGGTTCTGACTTCGTGGAAATGTTCGTCGGTGTTGGTGCTTCTCGTGTTCGTGACTTGTTCGAGAATGCGAAGAAAAATGCACCATGTATTATCTTCATCGATGAGATCGATGCAGTAGGTCGTCAACGTGGAGCTGGTCTTGGCGGTGGTCATGATGAGCGTGAACAAACGTTGAACCAAATGCTAGTAGAAATGGATGGTTTCGGTGCTAACGAAGGTATTATTATTATCGCTGCAACGAACCGTGCTGATATCTTGGATCCAGCGTTACTTCGTCCAGGTCGTTTTGACCGTCAAATTACGGTAGATCGTCCTGACGTTAGAGGTCGTGAAGACGTGTTGAAGGTACATGCGCGTAATAAGCCACTTACAAGTGAAGTAAATTTAGCTACTATTGCGAAACGTACAACTGGATTCAGTGGTGCTGATCTTGAAAACCTTCTGAATGAAGCAGCATTACTTGCTGCTCGTCGTAATAAGAAGGAAATAAATATGGTTGATATCGATGATGCGATTGATCGTGTTATCGTAGGTACAGAGAAGAAGAGTCGTGTTATTAGTGATCGTGAGAAGCGCATTGTTGCTTATCATGAAGCTGGACACACGATTGCAGGCTACTACCTAGAGCATGCAGATCAAGTTCACAAAGTTACGATCATTCCTCGTGGACGTGCTGGCGGATATGTAATCATGCTGCCAAAAGAAGATCGTATGCTTGTAACGAAGAACGAGCTACTAGATCGCGTATGTGGTCTGTTAGCAGGTCGTGTTGCCGAGGAAATCTTCATTGGGGAAATTGGTACAGGTGCATACAGTGACTTCAAGCAAGCTACAGCTATTGTTCGTAGCATGATTATGGAGTATGGTATGAGCGATAAACTAGGACCAATGCAATTCGGTAGCTCGCAGCAAGGTTCTGTATTTTTAGGACGTGACATTGGTCACGAACAAAATTACTCAGATGCGATCGCATATGAGATTGACCAAGAAATGCAAGCGATTATTAACGAATGTTATAACCGTACGAGAGACCTTCTTAACGAGAAGAGCAAAGAGATGCATGCTATTGCAACGACATTGCTTGATGTTGAGACGTTGGAAATCGAGCAAATTAAGTCATTGCTTGAAACAGGTCACTTACCAGCTCCGTTTGCTGGCGGTGCTTCAACTGAAGCGATCGTAGAATCGGAAGCAGCACCAATTATCGATGAGATCGGTGATGTGAAAGTTCGCATTCAACCACGTGAAGATGAAGAGTCTGTAACAGAGCAGGACCCGATTCCGAACAATCCGGTAGATGATGATAACAAAAAAGATTAATTATAATAAATAGCAAGACTGTTCTCTTCAACGGTAAGATTGTTGAAGAGAACAGTCTTTTTGTTTTAATTGAAATTACTGAGCTTTAAAGCGAGCAAATCAGCCTTACATTATTTAAATGTTAAGGAATGATGAACATTTGCTGCTTACTCCATTGACATGACGGGTTAACACATGTAAATTAAATCTTGAATCGTTTATCTTTAATTACTTTTGTAAAATGTATAGGAAGCGACTTGTAGAGTAAGTGCATGAATTCACAAAGTCGTTATTGCTATTGTAAATAGTAACAAAACCATTGTGCATAGAGGAGAGGATCTAGAGTGGAAACATTAGCGCTAGAACGCAAACAAGAACAGAATCGTCAATTGCGTGAACGTCTTATGGAGCTGAAGAAAGAAAGAAATGCAATTATATTAGCACATTATTATCAACGTGATGAAATTCAAGAGGTTGCCGATTTTCGTGGGGATTCGTTTCTATTAGCTCAAAAAGCTGCTCAAACTGATGCTGAAGTTATTGTATTTTGCGGTGTTCACTTTATGGGCGAGAGTGCAAAAATTCTTGCGCCTAACAAAACAGTCATTATTCCTGATGAACGAGCAGGTTGTCCGATGGCGGATATGGTTAATGTTGATGGTCTTCGTAAGCTAAAGGCACAGCATCCTAATGCGACCGTTGTCACATATATTAACTCATCAGCTGAGATTAAAGCTGAAACAGACATTTGTTGTACATCTGCCAACGCATTGAATGTTGTCAATTCTGTAGAAGGTGACGAAGTCATCTGGGTGCCAGATAAAAACCTTGGTCATTATGTTCAACAAAATACAGACAAAAAAATGATTATTTGGGAAGGCTATTGCAATACGCATGATATGCTAACCGTCAAAGATGTAGAAGAAATGAAAGCGAAATATCCTAATGCACAATTTGTTGTACATCCTGAATGTCGTCCAGAAGTAGTAGCGCTTGGAGACTTTGTAGGAAGTACAACAGCCATTTTGAAATATTGTAAAGAATCACCATGCCAAGAGTTTATTGTAGGTACAGAAGATGGAACTGGCTATCAATTACGTCTTGATAGTCCGGGTAAAACATTCAACTTCGCTTCAAA
The DNA here is from genome assembly GCF_056786395.1 of Paenibacillus sp. Y951. Taxonomy (NCBI): domain Bacteria; kingdom Bacillati; phylum Bacillota; class Bacilli; order Caryophanales; family Paenibacillaceae; genus Paenibacillus; species Paenibacillus sp. Y951. Next base: position 46,635 of record NZ_JBXCIY010000022.1, read on the forward strand.
ATATTTAGTATGTCCGAACATGAAGGTTAATAATTTGAAAAAGCTTGTGAAATGTCTGGAAACGATGCAGCCTCAAATTTATGTTCCGCCTCATGTGGCTGACCAAGCACGTTTATCATTGGAGCGCATGTTACTTGTAAAGTAACCGTAGAGGAAGTTCAAAAAGCGGACTTTGATAACGATGGGTATGCTTCGTAGGTTACTCGACGTCGAATAGGAAGCGAACTTGGGAAGTGTGGGACTCGTGTACCAATAACGTACACTGGAGTGTCCTCCTTTCTCAAGTAGCGCTCCCTCTTCTCGGCTTTCGAAAGCCCGCTCTTTGAACCTCGATTGGAAGTAGCTGAACGTGCACGTAGAGGAAGTTCGGAGGGTACAACAATGATTCCAAGATACTTAGTGGATATAGATATTCAGAGCTTGCCGGTAGTGGATACTGATGTGATTGTAATCGGAGCAGGAATTGCCGGTTTGTTTACGGCGCTTCGTTCTAGTAAAGGGCAATCTGTTGTGGTGATTACGAAAAAGTCATTGCTGGATAGCAATACTCGTTATGCGCAAGGTGGCATTGCAGCGGTTATATCAGCAGATGATTCACCCGAATATCATTTGCAGGACACAATAGTAGCAGGTGCGGGCCTTTGTGATCATAGTGCTGTGGATGTGCTCGTTCATGAAGGTCCAGAAGGTGTAGAAAATCTAATTAAGCTCGGCACGCAATTCGACGTGGAAAATGGAGAATATGCCCTTACACAAGAGGGAGCTCATAGTCAGCGTCGTATTTTGCATGCCAATGGAGATGCTACAGGATTTGAAATTGTACGTGCTCTTTCTGAGAAGGCAATTGCCAATGCTAATATTGATGTATGGGACAATCATTTCGTTATTGATCTCGTAACAGACAAAGGTATTTGCTATGGAGCGATTGTCCAGAAAAGCAATGGAGAGCGATTATTTTTACGAGGCAAAGCTACAGTTCTATGCTCTGGCGGTTCGGGTCAACTCTATCGCTATACAACGAATCCAGAAGTTGCTACGGCAGATGGTGTTGCTATGGCATATCGTGCAGGTGCTAATATACGTGATATGGAGTTTATTCAATTCCATCCCACATCGCTATGTTACCCTGGTGCGCCACGCTTCTTAATTTCAGAAGCTGTTCGTGGTGAGGGAGCCTATTTACGAAATATTAAAGGCGAACGTTTTATGGACAAATATCATGAACAATTAGAGCTTGCTCCGCGAGATGTTGTTGCTCGTGCCATCGTAAGTGAGATGGAAGAGAGTAAATCTACTTTCGTATATATTGATATTACGCATGAAACTGAAGAGAAAATCAAGCATCGTTTCCCAACGATCTATAAATATTGTTTGGACTATGGTTTAGATTTAACGACCGATTGGATTCCTGTTGCCCCTGCCATGCACTATATGATGGGCGGAGTCGAAACTGACTTGAATGGAGAAACTAATATTTCTCGTTTGTTTGCTTGTGGCGAAGTTTCATCAACAGGCGTACATGGTGCGAATAGATTGGCAAGTAATTCTCTTTCCGAAGCTATTGTTTTCGGTAGACGTATTGTCGACCGTATAGCGTTATTGTCATCACTTACAGGGGTGCCGAATACGAGCTTCATTGGTGATCGCCATATCCATGCGATCCAGCCTGTTGTGGAACGCCGCTTGAAGCTACAGAAAATTATGGTGCGTTATGCTGGTTTGAAACGTAATCGCGAAGGGCTGCAAAAGGGATTAGATGAATTAATGCGACAAGTTACTATTTTCAATACAGAACTTACGGAGCGTGAAGAGTTCGAATTTGCGAATATGTTAACTTGTGCGTTACTCGTTACGGAGTCAGCGCTTTTCAGAGAAGAAAGTCGCGGTGGACATTATCGAGAGGATTTCCCGAATCGTGATGATGAACATTGGAGCAAGCATACGGTATTGAATTGTGAAACTGGTCAATTTGAGGAGTGGATCACAAATGTTTGAGTGGACAAACGGCGGATACGATTATGAACTGAAGCAATTGATACGTAGTTGGTTAGCAGAGGATATAGGTAGTGGAGATATTACGACAGAGACAACAATACCTGTAAACTCGATATCTAAAGCCGTCATTCATATGAAAGAACCAGGAATTATTGCAGGTATTCCGATTGCTCGACTTGTATTTGAAGTAGTAGATACATCATTAATATTTAACGCGTTAGTTGAAGATGGTGATTCTGTTGATAAAGGCACCGTCATTATTGAAGTTGAGGGTAGTACGAGAAGCTTGCTTACTGGAGAACGACTTGCTTTGAACTTGATGCAAAGACTTTCAGGGATCGCAACGAAAACGAATAGCTTTGTGCAAGCGTTGCAAGGACTACCGACAAAACTTGTTGATACACGAAAAACAACACCTGGTCATCGTATGCTTGAGAAATATGCGGTACGTATAGGTGGGGGTTATAACCATCGCTTTGGATTGTATGATGCTGTTATGATTAAAGATAATCATATTAAAGGAGCTGGTAGTATTACAGCTGCTGTTGCATCCGCACGCCAGCAAATTCCGCATACGATGAAAATTGAAGTGGAGACCGAATCGATGGAGCAAATTCAAGAAGCTATTCATTGCGGGGCGGATATTATTATGCTCGACAATATGCCGGCTGCAGCGATGAAAGAAGCAGTTGTATATATTAAGGAGCGCTCTTCACATGTTATCGTTGAGGCTTCTGGTAACATTACACTTGATACGATATATGATAAGGCAGCATCGGGTGTTGATGTCATATCTGTTGGTGGTTTGACGTATTCTTTTCAAGCCTTAGACATTAGTCTAGACTTGAATGAGAAGAAAGGTGGAACTATCGCGTGATTTTAGTTATAGATGTCGGCAATACAAACATCGTACTTGGTATATATAAAGGGAAACAATTATTGCATCATTGGCGTATTAGTACGAACCGTTCTGGAACAGTTGATGAGTATGGAATTATGATTCATAACTTGTTTCAGTATGTCGGCATAAGCTTGCAACAGATTGATGGGGTTGCCATATCGTCGGTTGTTCCGCCATTAATGGGATTGCTGGAGCAGCTATGTGCTAAGTATATGAAGAAGGCACCACTTATTGTCGGACCTGGTGTGAAAACAGGACTTAACATTCGCTATGAAAATCCACGCGAGGTGGGTGCTGACCGTATCGTTAACTCTGTTGCTGCGATAGAGAAGTATGGCGCTCCATTGATCGTTGTTGATTTCGGAACAGCAACGACGTTTGATTATATTGATGAAGAGGCAAGCTATATTGGTGGAGCGATTGCTCCAGGAATTGGAATTTCGACAGAGGCATTGTATCAGCAAGCAGCCAAATTACCACGTATTGAGCTGACGAAACCGAAAAGCGTTGTAGGGCGAAATTCAGTAACCTCTATGCAAGCGGGTATTATTTTTGGTTATGTTGGACAAGTTGACGGTATTGTTAACCGTATCAAAAAAGAATTTAATGTAACACCTAAAGTTATTGCAACGGGTGGATTAGCGGAATTGATTTTTGCTGAGTCTGAAACGATTGAAGTCGTTGATCCTATGCTAACGCTTGAAGGATTACGTTTAATCTATGAACGCAATCAGGAGGGATAGTTATGACAGAACAATTGAAAGACATTCTCGTTCGCGGCACGGCATGGGGTGGTAAGCTACGTGTATTTGCGACACGGTTGACTAATATTGTACAGGAAATGCAGACGCGTCATCAGACCTATCCAACGGCAACAGCAGCGTTAGGAAGAACAAGTGCAGTTGCTGCGATGATGGGAGCTATGCTGAAGGGCGAGGAACGTCTTACGATTCAAGTAAAGGGCGACGGTCCAATCGGCAATGTTGTCGTTGATGCGAACACTTATGGCGAAATTCGAGGCTACGTTGATTATCCACAAGCACATCATGCAAGCAACGAGCGCGGCAAGTTGGATGTGGCAGGTGCTGTAGGTACAACAGGATTTATTTATGTAACCAAAGATTTAGGAATGAAAGAGCCGTATAGTGGAAGTATACCTATTATTTCAGGGGAGCTTGGTGAAGACTTCACTTATTACTTTGCTGTATCCGAGCAGACGCCTTCCGCTGTTTCAGTAGGTGTATTAGTAGATGCTGACAATTCAGTGCTTCATGCAGGTGGGATGATTGTCCAAGTGCTACCTGGACTTAAAGACGAAGATTTGACGAGATTAGAGCATGCTATCGCGGCATTGCCCCCCGTTACAACTTTGCTTGAACAAGGTGAAACACCTGAAGGTATTATTCGCTCGTTAGTTGGAGACGATTTCGTCATTCATGAAATTATGGATTTGCATTTCCAATGTAAATGCTCGGAGGAGCGTGTAAGTGCAACGTTGTTAAGTGTCGGCGCGGACGAACTACAAAGTATGATTGATGATACTGGAGAGGCAGAGCTTGTATGTCATTTCTGTAATGAAAAGTATCATTTCAACAAAGAGAAGCTAGTGGAACTTAGAGATGAAGCAAGGTCTTAAGTAAGGATAGTAGAATATGAAAAAATATGATGTATTGAAGCTTGTAGTTATTATTCAAGCGGTAGGCATGTTCGCTCTAGCTAGCTTTGCGATTTGGCAGCTATGGCCTAACTTGCAGGGCAAATCAGCCGAACTTGAAGGATCAATGATCGAAGACGATAGAAATCGAATTGACGATGAGATTGTCGCCGTGGTAGCAGATAAAAATATAATAAAGCAGCAGCTTATTGATGAGTTGATAGAACTATACGGAGATCAAGCACTGCAGCAATTACTGCTGCATGTAACGATTGAGCTCGCTGCACAGGAAAAAGGGATTATGCTTACTCATAGTGAGCTAGAAGCAGCGATTAGTGAAGCTTCTAGCGGATATGAAAGCAAAGAACAATATTTTCAGATGATGAAGGAGCAATTAGGGCTTTCACAGAAAAGAGTAATAGAAGGTATTCAAGACCATGAATTACTAGTCAAAATCGCGATCTCTGATATTGAGGTTAGCGAAGCAGAAATTACTGCTTATATCGAAAGTCATCCAGAGCAATTTCAACAAAAACAGCAGTTTCGTCTAAGCTGGATTCTTACTGAAAACGATAGTGAGGCCAATTATGTGCTTAATGAGCTTACGCAAGGGGCTGATTTCGCCGCGACGGCATCACAATACTCTATAGATATTTACTCTGCTGAAATGGGTGGAGACTTAGGTGAAATTGAATACAATGATCCGTTTTATGATCAAAGCGTGCTGGAAGAAGCCTCGAAGATGCAAGTAGGTGATGTCGTTGGTCCGATTCGTACAGCGGACGGCTATGCGATATTGTATTTAGCTGGAAGGAACATACCTGAAGGACTAACGAAAGAACAGCGACAACAAAAAGCTAAGGTAGAAGTTGCTCTACAAAAAGTTGGATCTTTGATCGATGTACAAGAGCAGTTAATGAATCAGTACGCAAGCGGAATTAAAAAATAAGGGGTAGTTCAAAAAGCGGACTTTGATAACGATGATTAGGCTAACGTAGGTTATTCGACATCGAATATGAAACGAACTTGGAAAGTACGGTTCGCATGTACCAAACACGTACATTTGCGCTTCCGCCTTTCTCAAGTAACGTTCCATCTTCTTGGTTCTGAAAGCCCTCTTTTCGAACCCTCATTGGAATCGGTAGTTCAAAAATCGGATTTTAATTCGAAGAGGTAGTTTGAAAATGTTTCCATTATTTGATAAAACCTATTGACAAGATAAGGTTTTCATTGATAATATAATAATCAAAGCCAACTAATCTAGTCGGAATAAGGAGGGTTCATTGTTATGGCAAGAATTGTACAGAGCGTAACTGATCTTATCGGAGATACACCACTGGTGCGTTTGAATCGTTTGGTACCTGAAGGTAGTGCAGAAATATATGTGAAACTTGAGTATCAAAACCCAGGCGCAAGTGTAAAGGATCGTATTGCAATTAGCATGATTGAAGTTGCAGAAGCAGAAGGTCGTATTAAACCAGGAGATACAATCGTTGAACCAACAAGCGGTAATACTGGTATTGGTCTAGCACTTGTTGCAGCTGCAAAAGGCTATAACGCTATTTTTGTAATGCCAGAAACAATGAGCATTGAGCGTCGTAACCTACTTCGTGCGTATGGTGCAAGTCTTGTACTAACGCCTGGCTCTGAGGGTATGAATGGTGCAGTTCGCAAAGCTGAAGAGCTTGCTGCTGAAAACCCGACGTACTTTATTCCGCAACAATTCAAAAACCAAGCAAACGTGAAAATTCACCGCGAAACAACTGGTCCTGAAATTATTGAAGCGATTAATTCTCTTGACGGTAAATTGGATGCCTTCGTTGCTGGTATCGGTACTGGTGGTACAATTTCTGGTGCAGGCGAAACACTTAAAGGTGCATTCCCTAAAATCAAAATTGTAGCCGTTGAACCTGCGGGCTCTCCAATCCTTTCTGGTGGTAGTCCAGGTCCTCACAAAATTCAAGGTCTTGGTGCTAACTTTATTCCAGACATCTTGAATCGTGAGATTTACGATCAAATTATTACAATTGAGAATGAGGATGCATTTGATCATGCTCGTCGCGCTGCGAAAGAAGAAGGTATTCTATGCGGAATTTCTTCTGGTGCTGCAATTTCTGCTGCATTGCAAGTTGCCAAAGAGCTTGGCACTGGCAAACGTGTAGTAGCAATTATTCCAAGTAATGGTGAGCGTTACCTAAGTACTCCACTTTTCAACTTTGATAATTAATAGTAAGTAGTAAGTAAGTAGAGGAGCTGCCTTGCGTTATGACGCTTGGCTAGTCCTCTACTTTTTTGTGTATATTACGAAAATACAACTCCAACGGCATATGTAGAATAGCGAATGATCATCCAAAATGCTTTATTTTTCGAGTAGGTTTTTGTATACTAGGCGAAAGTAGTTAGAACGGAGGAAGTTAGCATGCTAACCTCAGGGGAAACATGGTTACAATGGCATAAAGAGAAGCAGTATACGATATTACCTTATATAAAGCGTGTAGAGTTAGATTGGTCCCAGCAAAGCTATGTACCATCTTGGGGTGGAGTATGGCAAGATGCTTCCCCACATGCATTTGTATTAGAAAGTGGTAAAGTAGGTCGCTATACGTACTTAGGTATTTCGCCAGAAAGTTTAATATATGGAACAGATGAAATCGCTCGTACGATTTCTTATTACAATACTGATGAACAGGCGCAAAATTGGGAAGAAATTCATGGAAAACCATTAGAGGTTGTTCGTGAGTGGATGAAGCCATACAAAAGTCCATATGTTGCAACTGGTCCAAAGTTCAGCGGAGGATGTGTTGGCTTTTGGGGATACGACGTTATTCGTAGCATCGAAAAATTACCTCGACTAGCTAAGCGAGATATCGAAGTTCCTGATTACTTGTTCATGCGGATGAATGAGGTATGGGTGTTGGACCATCAGGAACGGTGCGTTTACTGTGTTGTACATCGACCTATTTCTGATGAAATGGGTGAAGCGGAACTGCTTCACACGTATGAAGCAGCTGCAGGGCATGCAGAAGGAATGGCGGATTATTGGCTAACGTGGTTTGAAGGCGAGCAGCAGCGTGCACAGGATGAAGCGGAGCGTGAACGGAGGCTTGCTCATATTGAGCAACAAAGTCTACATATTGATGTGGAGAGTATTACAGGAATCTATTCTCCATTTGCTAAGCAAGAATTTATCCAGGCAGTAGAGAAAATTCAAGATTATATCGCACAGGGCGATGTGTTTCAAGTGAATTTGTCACAACGTCAAAGTAGAGCGGTGCAATCAACCGCTGCAGAATTATATGAATGGTTGAGGTTGTTCAATCCATCTCCATATATGGGTTATATTACAACTCCTCATTTTCAAATTGTATCTGCATCACCAGAGTTGCTAGTGGAGCAACATGGTGGCAAATTAGCAACGCGCCCGATTGCAGGAACACGTCGCAGAGGTCGTACAGAGGAAGAAGAAGCATTATTCGCCGAAGAGCTAATGAACAATGAGAAGGAAAAGGCTGAGCATATTATGCTCGTTGATCTTGAAAGAAATGATCTAGGTAGAGTTTCTGCTTATGGTACAGTCAAGGTAGAAGAACTTATGGTTATCGAACGCTATTCGCATGTTATGCATTTGGTATCACAGATTGAAGGTGAGCTGGCAAGCGGCAAAGATTGCTTTGACGTTATTGCAGCAACATTCCCAGGCGGGACGATAACAGGCGCTCCGAAAATCCGAACAATGGAAATTATCGAAGAGCTTGAGCCAGTGACACGCGGACCGTATACAGGCTCAATGGGCTGGATTGATTATAATGGCGATATGGAGTTCAATATTATTATTCGGACCATGGTTATTGAGCAAGATGAGGTTCATATTCAAGCAGGTGCAGGGATTGTGATTGACTCTGATCCTGAGCGTGAATATGTTGAGTCGTTGAGTAAGGCGAAAGCTCTCTGGAAAGCAATCCAATACGCCGAAACCTTTCCGTCGTGATCACGCGGTAACGCGCTGTAGTTGATTCGGCATCGAATATGCCCTCCATCGAAAGCCAACCATAAGCTTCCGATGTATGTTTCTTTCAGAAACATTGAATGTGCTCACGTACACAAAACGTACGCTGTGCTACTCGTTTTCGCTGAAGGTCATCTTCTCGGTGCTGACGTCGGAAAAATGCTCACGAAGTAGAGCATCTAGTATTGCGCTGTAGCTTAAGAGCTTGCGGGTAGTGCTTCGAAGGAATTGAGAGTTATTCTGCCTCGAATATAGGCTTTGCCTATGTGTTCGATGGAGTTTGGCAATGCTGCGGAGCACTTGATGGTAACTCTTCCGAGAATATGGGCGTTGCCCATGAGTTCGCTGGTGCTTGATAGATTTTAGTTTGTCATTATACATTGTGGGAGGGATTACTATGATTCTGGTTATTGATAATTATGATTCATTTACTTACAACTTGGTGCAATATTTGGGTGAGCTCGGTCAGGAAATTGTTGTTAAACGTAATGACGAGATTGATATGGCTGGCATCGAGGCGTTAACTCCTGATCACATTATGATCTCTCCTGGTCCTTGTTCTCCGAATGAAGCGGGGATTAGCTTAGAGGTTATTGAGCATTTTAAAGGGATTATCCCGATTATTGGAATATGCCTTGGTCATCAATCGATCGGTCAAGCTTTTGGCGGTGAGGTTGTTCGTGCGGAGCAATTGATGCACGGTAAAACTTCGCAAATTCTTCATGATGGCAAATCTTTATTCGATGGACTACCATCGCCATTTACGGCAACAAGATATCATTCCTTGATTGTACGCCGAGAGTCATTGCCTGATTGTCTTGAGATTACTGCGGAGACGGAAGCGGGAGAAATTATGGGGCTACGTCATAAGGAGTATCCGATTGAAGGACTACAGTTCCATCCAGAATCGATCATCACTGAGCATGGCTTACGTATGCTTAGCAATTTTTTGAAGCTAAGCGTAGCGAAATAGTTACTCGGTCACTTATGGAGATTAGATAATGAAAATATATATAAATGGACAAATGACGAATGCGAAAGAAGCTATGGTCTCAGTGTATGACCATGGCTATTTATACGGTCTAGGTTTGTTTGAGACTTTTCGTACCTATGGTGGGCAAATTTTCCTGCTAGAGCGGCATGTGGAGCGTCTTGAGACTGCTAGCCAATACCTTGGTATTAAGTTATCAATAACTTTAGGACAATTGCAGCGTATCGTACAATCGCTATTAGAAGCTAATGCATTAGAAGATGGCTATGTAAGAGTAACGGTTAGCGCTGGTACAGGTGAACTTGGATTGCCTACGCAAGATTATAATGAACCAACCGTTGTTGTGATGGTGAAACCAATCGGAGATCCGACGTTTGAACAGTGGCATAAGGGGAAAGCATTACAGTTATTGCAGACGGTACGTAATACGCCAGAGGGTCCATATCGCTTCAAATCACTACATTACATGAATAATATTATCGCTAAACGTGAGTTGCTAGCGTTAGGTGAAGTGACGGTTGCTGGTGCAGAAGGTTTGATGTTAACGAATAAAGGTTATATTGCAGAAGGTATTGTTAGTAATTTGTTTTTCGTCAAAGATGAGAAGATCTACACGCCCCATCTGGATACAGGGATTTTGCCAGGTATTACGCGGGAGTTCGTAATGCAATTGGCAAAGCAGCAAGGATTTACAGTTGAAGAAGGATTGTATACATTTGCAGAGCTATGGGAAGCTACAGAAATTTGGATGACCAATTCCATTCAAGAGCTTATCCCGATTACTTCCTTACTGGATGCAGCAGGTCATATGAAGCAGATCAGCGAAGGAGTAGCGGGTCATTACTGTCAACAGCTTGCAGCAGCTTATCGCGCTACGATACAACGAAAAGATTGAAGGTGAAGACATCATGGTACAACCGGTATTTTGGACAAGAAATTATTTACTAAGTGGACATGTTCCTTTGCAATTAGGACAGCGGACGCTAGTGATGGGAATATTGAATATAACGCCAGATTCTTTCTCGGATGGTGGTAAGTATACTTCTGTGGAGCGAGCACTTCAGCATGTAGATCAGCTTGTTGCCGATGGTGTAGACATGATCGATATTGGTGGAGAATCGACAAGGCCTGGTTTTGTTCCGGTGACGATAGCCGATGAGATAGCCAGAGTGATACCTGTCATTGAGGCGATACGCCAAAAGTATCCGCTAGTTCCACTATCGATTGATACGTATAAGGCAGAAACAGCAAAGGCAGCATTAGCAGCGGGAGCACATATTATTAATGATATTTGGTGCTTGAAATATGATCCTGATATGGCTTATGTGGCAGCGGAATATCGTTGCCCTGTAATACTGAATCACAATCGTACTGATGCCAATGAGGAATATGGCATTGAGGAAGTGATTGCCGATTTACTGGAAAGTGTACATATTGCCATTGATGCAGGCGTTGCACATGATCAGATCTGGTTAGATCCAGGAATCGGGTTTGCCAAAACGTATGAGCAAAATTTAGAAATTCACGCGAGATTAGCTCAATTAAATGCGTTAGGATATCCTGTACTCTTAGGAACCTCACGCAAAAAGTTTATTCGTGAAGCATTGGCTATGACCGTAGATGAAATTGCAGAAGGCACGATTGCTTCTAATGTGCTTGGAATTACGCAAGGCTGTCAAATTGTGCGCGTGCATGATGTCCGTGCAATGAAGAAGGCGGCGCTGATGACAGATGCACTATTATATCGAATACCACAATACAAGGAGTAACAGTAATGGATAAAATGCAATTAAAAGGTATGCGTTTCTATGGTTATCATGGTGTGTTTGCAGAGGAAAATCGTCTAGGTCAACAATTCATAGTTGATCTTGAACTAATAATGGATATGCAACAAGCTGCTCTTACCGATGAATTACAGCATGCGCTTGACTATTCCGAGCTACACGGCTTTGTACAAGAGATTGTAGAAGGTCCGCCATTCAAATTAATTGAAGTATTAACGTCACAAGTTGCTTCCCAAGTGTTAGAGCATTATACTAATGTGCATGAAGTTACTGTACGTGTTACGAAGCCACATCCGCCATTTAAAGTGGAGTTTGATGGTGTAACAATTGAAATGAATAGAAAGCGAGCTTCTCATGACTAATTCAGTAACAGCTATGACGGCATATATTGCCATGGGTTCAAATGTGGGTGATCGAGAGCATTGGTTACGCCAAGCCATCGATACGCTTGATCGACACGACGCAATCGAAATAACTAAAGTATCAAACATATATGAGACTGATCCTGTAGGATATACGGAGCAACCGTCTTTTCTTAATATGGTTATTGAAGTGCGTACGACATTAGCTGCACCGGCATTATTATTAGAGCAATTGGCCATTGAACAACAGTTAGGCAGAGTAAGAGAAGTACAATGGGGTCCTCGCACTATTGATTTGGATTTGTTATTATATGATAATGTTTCATTGGAGTCAGAATTATTAGTGTTGCCACATCCTAGAATGATGGAGCGGGCATTTGTGCTAGTTCCACTCCATGACGTGTTATCTAAGGTGCATCTTCTATACAACGAAGTGAAGGGTATTGCCGAAGAAGCGCTGCGATTGAGAAAGGAAGGCATTACACTATGGACAACGATCAACTAGCTCAGAGAGTCAGGGCATTTCGTAAATTAAAAGGTTTCACACAAATCGAGCTTGCTGAAGAACTGGGAGTATCCGTTGCAGTTCTAGGTTCACTAGAACGTGGTACTAGACGGAATGATCCCAAGTTACTGAAGTTGATAGCCAATACATTAGATATTAGTTATGAAGAACTGATTACAATTCGAGAGGGGTAAGGATCTACATGCTGAAAATCGGAGACATCGAGATGAAAAATCAAGTAGTGCTGGCGCCGATGGCAGGCGTGTGTAATCCAGCCTTTCGTCTTATTGCCAAAGAGTTTGGTGCAGGACTTGTATGTGCTGAGATGGTAAATGATAAGGCGATCCATGGATGTTATACCGTACGATTCAGTAGTTAACTACGGGAGAATTAATAAGCGATCCATCGCCGCGTGAAAAGCTTGAAGTTGCAGTTCTGCATATGGACCGCCTGATCGCGTTACGTAATGAGTCTGTAGCTGTACGTGAAATGCGTAAGCATCATATGGCATGGTACATGAAGGGCTTGCCAGGAGCAGCTCGTGTGAAGGATAAAATTATGGAAGAAACAAATCGCGATCGTCTAGTGGGAATATTAGAAGAATACGTTATATCATTGGATGAAGTCGAGTGGACTACACAAACTTAGCGACGATTATAAATGAATGATATGGAATGAAATATTCGTTAATACCGTATGAATCGACAAACTTCTACACGATTCTTCGGGGGAATGTTTACTAAATAAAATGATTTCATACATCTGATTGACATATCATTCATCTATGCCATATAATCTTGCAATATAAATCTTAGTTCATAGGATATTCAAAAGCTCGCTTAACATCACGAAGTGAATTCAAGTCGTTAGTTTGACTTTCGTTACGGCGATCCAACGTTTTGAATGTTGAAAATACACAGAAATATATTAAGGCGAGCATCATCAAATTAATTTGCAATATATTAAATAATCAGTGAATTCATATCTACGTATGAAAATAGGTCACATGATAGGAGACATGGAAAGATGAATGATAAGGAAACAATTCTGACTCAAGCTGGATTGAAGAAATACGAGGATGAGTTAGAAACTCTAAAGTCTGTCAAACGACGTGAAGTAGCTGAACGAATTAAAGTTGCTATTGGTTATGGAGACATTAGTGAAAACTCCGAGTATGAAGATGCAAAAAACGAACAGGCTTTTATTGAAGGTAGAATTATTACTTTAGAGAAGATGTTGCGTAATGCAAGAATTATTAATAACGACGAGATTGGTATAGATGTCGTAAGCGTTGGTTGTATCGTTGTGGTAGAGGATCTGGAGTTCGGCGATCAAACGGAATACTCGATTGTAGGAACGGCGGAGGCTGATCCATTCGAGAATAAGATTTCTAATGAAAGCCCACTCGGTAAAGCAATGCTTGGTAAAGATAAAGGAACAGTCGTTGAAGTGAACGTTCCAGCCGGCAATATTCAATATAAAATTGTAGATATTAAAAAATAAGGTATACTTAGTTCATTAGAAAGCTTCCCTTAGGAAGCTTTTTGAACGTTTACCGCTAGATTCGAGGAGATGAATACATTGGAAACAGAAAATAATGTCCAAGAGTTAAGTGAATTGCTACAAATTCGTCGCGACAAATTAGATTCACTAAGGGAGCTTGGAGTAGATCCATTTGGCAGCAAATTCGAACGCACGCACAATGCGAAAGAAATTTTAGATACTTATGCTGAAGTGGACAAGCCAGAACTAGAGGTAATGGGAATTCCAGTAAGTATCGCAGGTCGTATTATGCAAAAACGTGGAATGGGTAAAGCAAGTTTTGCTCATCTTCAAGATCTAACAGGTCGTATTCAAGTTTACGTACGTAAAGATACAGTAGATGAGATTAAATTCGCTGCTTTTGACATGCTTGATATCGGTGATATCGTAGGTGTTAGAGGTACAGTATTTAAAACAAATACAGGAGAAGTTTCTATTAAAGTGCTTGAAATTGAAGTGCTGACTAAATCGTTACTTCCACTACCTGATAAACATCACGGTTTGAAAGATGTTGAACTTCGCTATCGCCAACGTTATGTTGACTTGATTATGAGTCCTGATGTCCAACAAACTTTTATTGCACGTTCAAAAATCATTCAATCTATGCGTCGCTATTTAGATTCTCTAGGTTACCTAGAAGTTGAAACACCTACATTGCATTCCATTGCTGGTGGTGCAGCGGCACGTCCGTTTATTACACATCACAATGCATTGGATATGCAGTTATATATGCGTATTGCAATCGAATTACATTTGAAACGTTTAATCGTTGGTGGTTTAGAGAAAGTATATGAGATTGGACGCGTATATCGTAATGAAGGTATGTCTACTCGTCATAATCCTGAATTTACAATGATTGAATTGTACGAAGCGTATGCGGACTACAAAGATATTATGGCTTTGACGGAAAATATGATTGCACATATCGCGCAAGAAGTTCTTGGAACAACGAAAATCATGTACCAAGGTGTTGAGATTGATCTAACGCCACAGTGGCGTCGTGTAACAATGGTTGATATCGTTAAGGAAGTAACAGGTGTTGACTTCAGTGTGCATATGACTGATGAAGAAGCACACGCATTAGCGAAAGAACATAAAGTTGCTGTTGAAGTTCATATGACATTCGGTCATATTCTCAATGAGTTCTTTGAACAGTTCTGTGAGGAAACATTAATTCAACCTACATTTGTAACGGGGCACCCAGTAGCTATTTCACCATTAGCTAAGAAAAATGTTGAGGATCCGCGCTTCACAGATCGCTTTGAGCTATTTGTTGTCGCACGTGAACATGCCAATGCATTTACAGAGCTTAATGATCCGATCGATCAACGCGAGCGTTTTGAAGCTCAAATGACTGAGAAAGAGCAAGGTAATGACGAAGCGCATGAAATGGATGATGATTTCATCCGCGCACTTGAATACGGAATGCCTCCTACGGGTGGGCTAGGTATCGGTATCGATCGTCTAGTTATGTTGTTAACAGATGCACCTTCTATTCGTGATGTACTGCTATTCCCTCATATGAGAGAACAAAAAACACAAGAATAGTTATATTTTAAGTGCAGGTTCAACAAATCTACTTTCTGAACAACCTCTTTTTATAGAAGCTTTACATCTTATTAATTTCGAAGATGTAAAGCTTTATCTATATATAGTTATAAGAACGATAAGCATCAGCACATCTAGTGCTAAATAAGGTATTGTAAAAAGAAATGAAAATAACTTAAGAAAAGACTTGCATTCCATTAGGCCGCTATGGTATATTATTTCTTGTCGCCGCAGAAGATTGCGAGACACACGAAGAAAACAAGACGAGCTTCAAACTTACACAATGTAACGAGAAACTCACTTGAATTTCTAACACGAAGATAACATGAACGCAAGTTCATCGCATACCTTCCTTGAAGAATTTCCGAGCACAAGCTCATCGAAAAACTTCTTTGATCTTTGAAAACTGAACAACGAGTAAGAACTGCCATTAACAATTTCACCCCGTGAAGTTGTTAATAACAAGCGAAACAAATTGAGCAAGTCAAACACCTTAATGGAGAGTTTGATCCTGGCTCAGGACGAACGCTGGCGGCGTGCCTAATACATGCAAGTCGAGCGGAGTTTGAAAGAAGCTTGCTTCTTTCAAACTCAGCGGCGG